>JANMIH010000124.1:0-5068 GCA_031375685.1 Polaromonas sp.
AGGGCGTCAGGCAAGGCGGCGGTGAAGAGTCGATGACGGTGACGATCACGATTGAACCGGTTTGAACTGCAGTGAGTTCATCGGTACAGACGTAAAAAAGCCCGGCATCACCGGGCTTTTCAGCATGTCAAAAACGAATTAACGCTTTTTGGCAACCGTTTTGGTGGCGTTCATGGCGGTGGTTGCAGCCGTGTTGAAGTTGGTCTCAGCCATGTCGGTGGCTTGCTTGACAGCTTTTTGCATGGATTCAAAAGCGTTGTTGGCAGCAGCTACCGCGTTCTTCATCACAGCAACGGCGGTCTCAGAACCAGCAGGTGCGTTCTTGGTGGCGCTGTCAACCAGGCCCATGACCTTTTTCTGGGCTTCAGCGGTTTGGGCTTCGAAAGTCTTGCCGATGTCAGCGCCAGCAGCAGAGGCGATGTCATACAGGTGACGGCTGTAGGCAGCGGTTTTTTCAGCCAGAGGCTGGACCATACCGGCTTGCAGAGCCATCAGTTCTTGAGCGTCTTTCACGCCCATCACGGCTTGTGCGTGGTTACCAGCTTCAGCCAGAGCGGCCTTGGTGGCTTGCACGTTCAGTTCGACCAGCTTTTCAACGCCTTCAAAGGCTTTGTGGGTCAGACCAAACAGGGTTTCGATGTTGGCTTTGTGGGAGGCCATGATTTGTTCAGCAGTCAGCATAATTAATCTCCAGTAATGTTTAAAAAATAACAGTGAAATCAGTTGCTTTGCACTTCATTCAAGATGACCTGATGAGTTTTGCTGCACTGCAACATGGAAGTAATTATAGGGATAACCTGTGGCTTTGCAAGCGTTTTATGTTGCAGTGCAGCATTTTAGGGGTAAACCTCAAGTACTGACTGTCAAGTCACAATCCAACTTTATAGTTTTTGAGTCTCATCCTTGCAAGCTTTTTACGCCGATCATTTTGTTTTGCCGCTGCCCGATGGTCACCGCTTTCCCATGGCCAAGTACAAAATGTTGCGTGACCGCGTGGTGCATGAACTCCCAGGTGTTCAGATGCAGCAAGCGCCAACCGCCTCAGACGGCGAGCTGGCTCTGGCTCACAGTCCTGAATACATTGCCGCTGTCACTCACGGTTCGTTGCCCGCAGCGTCGCAACGCGAAATTGGTTTTCCGTGGAGTTTGGCCATGGCCGAGCGCGCGCGACGCTCGGTCGGCGCGACGCTCGCCGCCGCGCGTCTGGCGCTGGGGTTGGGTGGGCCGGTACAGGGCGTTGCCGCCAACATGGCAGGCGGGACGCACCACGCCTATGCCCACAAAGGCGGTGGGTTTTGTGTTTTCAATGATGTGGCAGTGACTGCCCGGCTGATGCAAGCCGAGTGGGCACGATTTTTCAAAAACAGCCGGACCCCCCTTCAGGTTGCCATCCTTGATCTGGACGTTCATCAGGGCAATGGCACAGCCAGTATTTTTGCCAGCGATGCCAGCGTGTTTACGCTGTCCCTGCACGGCGAAAAGAATTTTCCGTTTCGCAAAGAAGCCAGTGACCTGGACGTTGAGCTGCCGGACGGTTGCCAGGATGCGCAGTACTTGGAGGCTCTGGAACAAGCGCTTGATGAATTGCAAAGGCGTTTTGAGCCCGGGCTGATCTTGTACCTGGCTGGCGCAGACCCCTTTGAAGGCGACCGATTGGGTCGTTTAAAACTCAGCTACGACGGCCTGGAGGCACGCGACCGCCGAGTGTTTGACTGGGCGTTCCAAAAACGCATTCCACTGGCGTTTTGCATGGCCGGCGGGTACGGCATCAAAATTGACGAGACGGTGCAGGTGCAGGTCAACACTTACAGGCTGGCTTTTGAGTATTGGCAGCGGTGGCAAAATCAAAGGTCATGACGTCATCCCAACGCCCCCAACCGGAACCCAGAGCCGCTTACAAGGCCTTTCGCACCCTTGCCACCCGCTGGTCGGACAACGATGTGTATGGTCATGTCAACAATGTCGTTTACTATAGCTGGTTCGACACGGCTGTGAACGCTTTGTTGATCGAGCGCGGTGCGATAGATATTCACGCGGGCAGCGTGATCGGTCTGGTGATTGAGACCCAGTGCAACTACTTCGCGCCGATGGCTTTTCCTGCCGATGTGGTGGCCGGTATTCGGGTGGCGCACGTGGGCTCATCAAGCGTTCGCTACGAGGTTGCCATCTTCCCGGCTGACCCGAGCTTGCCTTGTGCCGCCAAAGGCCATTTTGTGCACGTCTATGTAGACCGCGCCACGCGCAAACCCACCTCGCTACCCGCAACCTTAACTTGTGTATTGGAGACTTTGAAGTGAGCCCTGTTTTTTCCAGCAACCCGGTAGACCAGGCGATTCAAAGTCGCCAGTCAACACGTGACTTTTTACCAACGCCCGTTGCGCGTGATGTCATCACGCATTTGCTTGAACTGGCCGCCAGAGCGCCATCGGGCACCAACACCCAGCCCTGGAAGGTATACGTGTTGCAAGGCGCAAGCCGCGACGCGCTGGTTGAAAAGGTTTGCGCTGCGGGCGACGCGATTCGCGCCAACCCAGAGCTGGCTGCCAACTACAAAGAAGCCTACGACTACTACCCTGAAAAGTGGGTCTCGCCCTTCATTGACCGTCGCCGTGAAAACGGCTGGGGCCTTTACGGTTTGCTGGGAATCACCAAAGGTGACAAAGACAAGATGCATGCCCAGCAGCAGCGCAATTTCAGGTTTTTTGACGCGCCGGTAGGTTTGATGTTCACGCTCGACAAAGTCATGGGGCGTGGCTCGCTGGTCGACTACGGCATGTTCATGCAAAACCTGATGGTCGCTGCCCGAGGCCATGGCTTGGCCACCTGCCCGCAAGCCGCATGGAACGGCTTTGCCAATATCATCCTGCCGCACATCGGTGCCGGGCCAGACGAAATGCTGGTTTGCGGCATGTCGCTGGGCTACCCGAATGAGGGCGCGCTGGTGAATAGCTTTCGCACGTCGCGTGTTGCGGTGAATGAATTCACGACCTGGCTTGACTAACTTTTTCAGTGCGGGCAGGTCTTGCAGGTAAAGTCGATGGGTTTTTAACTTTTGATTTATTTTTAATATGAACCTCACCACCCCCCCCTCCTCCGGCCTGCAATACGAAGATACCGTTTTAGGCACGGGCGCCATTGCCAAAGCTGGCCAAAACGTCAGCGTGCATTACACCGGCTGGCTCTACAACGACGGCCTGCAGGGTGCCAAATTCGACTCTAGCAAAGACCGGGGTCAGCCGTTTCAGTTCTCGCTAGGTGCGGGCCAGGTCATCAAAGGCTGGGACGAAGGCGTGCAGGGCATGTCTGTGGGCGGTACGCGCCGCCTGGTCATTCCTGCAGAACTGGGCTACGGCGCACGCGGCGCAGGTGGTGTGATTCCGCCAAATGCCACGCTGCTTTTTGAGGTGGACTTTTTGGGATGATTGAAATCACGCCACCGAAGCGCCCATGATCATCACCAGCCTGCTCGACACCGACCTTTACAAGTTCACCATGATGCAGGTGGTGTTGCACCAGTTCCCGGGGGCGGAGGTGGAGTACCGCTTCAAATGTCGCAACAAGGCTAATCTTGCGCCTTATGTCAGCGAAATACGTGAAGAAATTCGCGGCTTGTGCAGCCTGCAATTTCAGGATGCCGAACTGGCCTACCTCAGGGGTATGCGCTTTATCAAAAGCGACTTCGTTGATTTTTTAGGTTTGTTCCGGCTCAATGAAAAGTACGTGAGCGTCACAGCTTTGCCAACGGGCGAGATTGAAGTTTCAATCAAAGGCCCCTGGCTTCACACGATATTGTTCGAGATTCCGGTGCTGTCCATCATCAATGAGGTGTACTTTCGCAACACCCAAAAGCAGCCCGATTATTCGCAAGGCCGCAGTCGTTTGACCAGCAAAATCGCATTGCTGCAAGCTGAAGACTTGCAAGCCCTGAAAATTGCAGACTACGGCACGCGCCGCCGTTTTGGCAAGGTCTGGCATGAAGAAGTTCTGCGCACCCTGAGCAGCAAGCTCGGAGCGGGTGCCACCGGCCAGTTTGCTGGTACCAGCAACGTCCTGTTTGCCATGAAGCTGGGCCTGACGCCGTTGGGCACCATGGCGCATGAATATTTGCAAGCTTGTCAGGCGCTCGGTCCGCGCCTGCGCGACAGCCAGGTGTTTGGTTTTGAATCCTGGGCCAAAGAGTACCGGGGCGACCTGGGCATCGCCTTGTCAGACGTGTACGGGATGAGCGCGTTTTTGCGTGACTTTGACATGTATTTTTGCAAGCTGTTTGATGGCGCACGCCACGACAGCGGCGACCCGTTTCAGTGGGGCGAGCGCATGATTGCCCACTACATCAAAAACCGGGTTGACCCTAAAACCAAAACCCTCATTTTCAGCGACGGCCTGAGCGTGCCGCGCACCATTGAGTTGTACCAGCAGTTCAAGGGGCGCTGCCAGCTGGCATTTGGCATAGGCACCAACCTGACCAATGACCTGGGTTATGAGCCTTTGCAAATCGTGATCAAGATGGTCCAGTGCAACGGGCAACCTGTAGCAAAACTGTCAGATACCCCGTCAAAAAACATGTGTAATGACGAAAAGTACTTGGCCTATCTGCGTCAGGTCTTTGAGATTGAATCCCCCTGATTTGTAAAACCTATCGAAAAAACGGATATCTTCATGAAATCTTCACACCGGTGCAGCCTGATTTTGTTTTTTGCATTGCTGCCCAGCATGGCTTTTGCAGCAGACTTTGACGGTTCGCGTTTGAACCTGATGTGGGCCATACCCTTTGCGGGCATTTTGTTGTCTATTGCGCTAATGCCGCTGATGGTTCCCAGCTTCTGGCACCATCACTTTGGCAAGGTATCCGCCGCCTGGACGTTGGCGTTCTTTTTGCCGTTTGCCTACTTTTTTGGGGTGCAAGCCGCTGGTGCCAGTCTGGTGCATGCCATGCTGGCCGAGTACATCCCCTTCATCATTTTGCTGACCGCCCTGTACACCGTGGCCGGTGGCATTTACATCCGAGGCAATCTGCACGGCAGCCCGGCCCTGAACTGTGGCTTGCTGCTCATCGGCGTGGTACTGG
>JANMIH010000142.1:0-3463 GCA_031375685.1 Polaromonas sp.
TTGGCGGCATGAGCGTGGGCGGCATCCCGGCCAACCGAAAGGCCTACGGCACCGCCCTGCTGCCGCGGGTGGACCACCTGCGGTTTATTCATGACCCGCTGCACCCCGAACATGCTGGCCATGCGTATATCCACGGGGAAGAACCTGTGTGGACAGAAGACCTGCTGCTGGAACTTGAAAACCGCATCTTGCCGTTGCACGACCCCAGCAACATTGCCGCCATCATCATTGAGCCGATTGCGGGCAGCGCAGGCTGGTACCTGCCGCCCCAGGGCTATGTCAAACGGCTGCGCGAGATATGCGACAAGCATGGCATTTTGCTGATTTTTGACGAAGTCATCACCGGCTTTGGCCGACTGGGCTGCAACTTTGGTGCAGACTTTTACGGCGTTGTGCCCGACATGCTGAACTTTGCCAAAGGCGTGACCAACGGCGTGATTCCGTTGGGCGGCGTGATTTGCTCTGACCGCATTTACGACACCATGATGGGCGCTAACGCCAATGCCCCCGAGCACGCGATTGAGTTCTTTCACGGCTACACCTATTCCGGCCACCCGGTGGCGTGCGCTGCGGCGATTGCCACCTTGACCCTGTTCAAGGACGAAAAGCTGTTCGAGCGTGCAGGCCAGATGGGCAAAGTGCTGGGCGACGCCATGCACAGCGCCCTGAAGGGGCTGCCAAACGTGATTGGCATTCGCACCCTGGGCCTAGCCGGTGCGGTAGAGCTGACGTCGATTGCAGGCACGCCCGGTAAACGCGCCTTTGACATTTTCATGACCTGCTACCACCACGGCGTGCTGGTGCGGCCAGCGGGCGAAAACCTGGTCGTCTGCCCGCCTTTTATTGTCGAGAAAGAGCACAGTGACCGGATTGTGAATGTGCTGGCGGATGCGATATGCAAACACGCCTGAGACAGCTCGAAAACCTGTAAGAACACTAAAAAATGACCGTTTTTAGGTGTGTTTTAGGCCTCTAGACCAATAAATACGTGCGCAAGCAGCTCCTGAATCAATAGCAAATTAAACGACTCGTCTGCCTATGCGCCGCCTTGCCCAAGCCCCGAACATTGCGATAGCGACGCTGTGGGCGGACACCTTGCAGCAGGCGGGTTTTTCAGCCACGGTGCAGCGCTACTTTTTAAGCGGCATTGCCGGGCAGTTGCCACCCGACCAGTGCTTGCCTGAGGTGTGGCTGACGCATGACGATGAAGAGCCGCGCGCCAAAGCCATGCTGGATGGTCTGCAAAATCTGCCGCAGCGGCGCTGGATGTGCAGCTGTGGTGAGCTGGTCGAAGGTGGGTTTGAGCAGTGCTGGCAATGCGGGTTGCCTATGCTGGTTTGACACTACGCCAGCAATAGCTGTCTTTAGGCTGAAGGGTCGAACCATCCACATTTTCGAAACCTGCTACGAAGGTTTGGCCGGTACTTTTGGGTACAACGGGATTTCAGTGGATTCTCCGCGCTGCCAGTCGCATTTACTTAGCGTTGGTCTCGCCTTGGACACGTCTGACGCGTGTGCGGTAGTCCAGCACATTGTCGCCAGCGATTCGCGTTTTTTCAGAGCCTGTTACTTCGTCTATTTTCTGGTCGGAGCCAGTTACTGGCTTGGCTTGGACGGTGCTTTCACGCTCAAAAGCGTGCGACTTGTCGGTGTTGCGGTAATACCGGTACAAGCCCCAATACAGCGCGGCTGCACCAGCTGGACCTGCCAGCAGCAGCCAAAGTTCGCTGTTATCGCTCATGACGCTCTGGTCAATATCCAGATGGCGATGCCTTCCAGAAAGCTACCAACGGTCAGAGCAACCAGCAGCAGTTTCCAGTGCTGCACCGGCACGCTGCCCATGGTCTCGCCCGTGCGTCCATTTACTGCGACGTAGTGCAGCATACCGCCGTTACTGCCGGGCTGGTGGTACGAGTAGAGCCATACCGGGAGGTACATGGCTACCCAGCGCGTGCCGTGTACGCTCAGACGCTCTTGCTCCCAACGCACGCCGCGGTCGTAGCGGCTCACCGATGTTGCAACCTGAGCGCGGGCGATTGACAGCAGCTGGTCTTCCAGGCGCGGGAGCAGGTGCTCTACGTCCTGGTTGCGCTTTTCTGATGTCACATCTACCATGTAAGAAGCGTTCCACTTCACAGCGTTTTTTGTGTCGAACGGCAAGATGGTATTGATGATGTTGTTGGTATTGGCGCGTGTGTCCAGGTTGCCGCGACTGCTGGATGATTCCAACGGCAGGTCGTCCACCGTAAAGTCAACGTGCCGCTTTACTTGGTAAACATCGGCATCGTAGTAAGTGATCTTGTTGTTGCCGATGCCTAGTGTGTAGCAGCCCGTTTCGGTTTCGGCCACACCCGCCAGATCAGCGCTGGTGTTGCCGTCAACAATCATGTAGGGTAAGTACACGCTGACAACGTTGTCGGGCGTGAACTGCTCTTTGAAGGCCTTCAGTGCAAACATGCGCCGCTTGTCAACAAACTGACGAACACGCGCGACGGCGTTGCCTTTTTTGATACGAAAAGGCAACACTGCATCAGGCACTGCGCCATTGGCCACCTGCTCGTTGATGCCGAAGACGTGGCGGCACCAGTGGCAACGCGCCGTCATGGCGCTTTCGGTATTGACGGTGACCTCGGCGCCGCAACCCGTGCACTTAAAGCTCATCAAGCTGGCGGCATCAAGTGCGATGTTCTTCGCGCCAGATGCTATCACTGTACCCTTGAGCTGGTCGATGCCCTCGCCCAATCCAAACTCTTCTTCGAGCCGTGCGCCTTGCCATTCCTTGCGGCAGTAAAGGCAGACCAGCAGATCGCTGCCAGGCTTATGGCGGATGTCTGTTGAACCGCATTTTGGGCAACGGTTCAGGCCGTCCTTTAACTCGTTGACAGACGTATGAATGGCCGCCGGGTCAGATGCCAACAGCTCGTCGCGGATCCGCCCGGGCAGTTTGGCCGGGTCTGTCGGAAAACTGCCGGGTGTTGGCGGCACGTCCCGCGGCGACCCCGGATCAGTGGTTGCCCGCATTGGTAATGACCACGAATTGCCTGTGCCAGACATCATGCTTGCTGGTGGCGGCCTAGAGTCCCAGCGCCTTGGCTTTGACAGCGTCGTAGTCCAGCGGGGTGATGAGCCCGAGGTCGAGCATCTCCTTGGCTTTTTTTAATTTGGCAATAGGGTCTTCTGAGGCCTGCGCGGCTGTTGAAACTGGCGTTGCCGGAGCAATCGGCTGCTGCAAGCTGCCGACACCGCCAGCCATACCGCTCACCATGCCCACACCCATGATGCCTGCCGCGCCGCCGGTTTCCCCGGCCGCCTGAATGCCCGCAGCAACGCTGGCCTGCAAATTAGAATTGCCCCGCGACCCGCTCAGTGCATCGGCGCGCTGCACGGTTTTAAGGAGCTCCCGCGTATTGGCGTCGTATTCAATCGAGAGAATGGCGGTTTTAACGATGGCCAGGCCGCGATC
>JANMIH010000155.1:0-1674 GCA_031375685.1 Polaromonas sp.
CAACAAAAGCGCGCCACCGGGAAGCAGCGCTGCACACGCACGCTGCAGCACCAGCTCACGTTCTGCCGGGGCCACGAACTGCAAAGTCAACTGTCGTTAGCGCCACCACAGCGCCTGCCACACCTGCTGCCAATGCGACCGCCGTGCCCACGGCAGTCGCATCTGGTGTCCCCGTGCCTGTCGCGGCAGCGGCCAGCCCCTCAGCCGTTCCGACCGGAGTTACAGCGCCAGCGGCACAGGCCAAACGTGAAAAGCTGGTGGTCAGCACCGATGTTTTCACACTCACGTTTGACTCTGAAGGCGGCTCACTGGTCAAGTCTCAGTTTGTCAAGTTCAAGGACATGGCCGACAAAAACGCGGGCTTTGTGTTGCTCGACGAAAGTGCTGGCCGTGTGTATGTGGCACAAACCGGCCTGATCGCCGCCAGTGGCGGTGCCGCGATGCCAAACCACAAAACCCCCATGACTGCCGTACCCGGCGAGCGCACGCTGGCCGCAGGCCAAAACGAGCTGGTGGTCAAGTTTGAGTCTCAAGAAGTTGGCGGCGTCAAGCTGGTCAAAACGTACACCCTCAAGCGCGGTGCTTACGACATTGCCGTGCGCCACGACATCATCAATGTTGGCGGCGCAACGGTTTCACCGCAGCTTTATCTGCAACTGGTGCGCGATGGCAATGCGCCACTTGGCGAGTCGTCGTTTTACTCCACCTTCACCGGCCCAGCCATTTACACCGAGGCTAAAAAGTACCAAAAAATTGACTTCAAGGACATTGAAAAAGGCAACATGGATGTTGAAAAGCAGGCCTCTAACGGTTATGTTGCCATGGTGCAGCATTACTTTGCCTCGGCCTGGTTGTTGGGCGACGGCATCAAGCGCGACCTGTTTCAGCGCAAGGTTGACACCAATCTGTATGCGGCCGGCTTGATCACAGCTGCTGGCGATGTGGCATCCGGCACTACCAAAACGCTGGAGTCACGCCTGTTTGTTGGCCCGCAAGAAGAAAACATGCTCGAAAAGCTAGCGCCCGGCCTGGAGCTGGTCAAGGACTACGGCTGGCTCACCATTTTGGCCAAGCCGCTTTACTGGCTGCTCGACAAGCTGCACGATTACATCCAGAACTGGGGCTGGGCCATTGTGGCGCTGGTGCTGTTGCTGAAAATCGCTTTTTATTGGCTCAATGCCAAGGCCTACGCCAGCATGGCCAAGATGAAGGCCATCAACCCGAAAATCATGGAGATGCGCGAGCGACTCAAAGACAAGCCGCAAGAAATGCAGCAGCAGATGATGAAGATCTACAAGGACGAAAAAGTCAACCCCATGGGCGGCTGCTTTCCCATCATGGTGCAGATCCCGGTGTTCATTGCGCTGTACTGGGTGCTGTTGTCCAGTGTTGAAATGCGCGGCGCGCCGTGGACGCTCTGGATCAAAGACTTGTCGACACCTGACCCGTACTTTATTTTGCCCGTCGTCATGACATTAACCACCATGCTGCAAACCGCGCTGAACCCTGCCCCGCCAGACCCCTTGCAGGCCAAGCTGATGTGGTTCATGCCACTGATCTTCAGTGTGATGTTTTTCTTCTTCCCCGCAGGCCTGGTGCTGTACTGGATCACCAACAACATCCTGTCGATTGCCCAGCAGTGGATGATCAACACGCGAATGGGCGTGCCGCCAC
>JANMIH010000185.1:0-1633 GCA_031375685.1 Polaromonas sp.
CTAAAAACCTGGTGCGTGGCGCGATTGGCCGTGAATGGATGGCCATTCGTGACATGGACGTGGCCGCTGCGGTCATCGGTATTCGCCCGGTGTATGCCAAGCTGAGCGCGTTTGCCGTCAGCTCTTTCATCATCGGTGTGGCAGGCGGGCTGTGGGGCTTTGTGCATTTGGGTTCATGGGAGCCAGCTGCGTTTTCAATTGACCGCTCGTTTCAGTTGTTGTTCATGGTGATCATTGGCGGCCTGGGGTCGATCATGGGCGGCTTTTTTGGCGCGGCCTTTATT
This sequence comes from Polaromonas sp., assembly GCA_031375685.1. Taxonomy (GTDB): domain Bacteria; phylum Pseudomonadota; class Gammaproteobacteria; order Burkholderiales; family Burkholderiaceae_C; genus Polaromonas. The sequence goes on from JANMIH010000185.1 coordinate 285, forward strand.
GTGGTGCTGCCGATTTTCCTGAACCAGTTTTTACCTGCAGCGGGGGCTTTGTTGGGCGTGACGATTTCAACATCCACCGTCGCGCACACTGAAGTCATGATTTTTGGTGCACTGATCGTCTGGTTCTTGATTGTTGAGCCGCACGGCCTGGCCAAGTTGTGGAGCATTGGCAAACAAAAGCTCAGGCTGTGGCCCTTTCCGCATTGAATATGACCCCCACGCTTGTCACTTCGTGTACTGCACTGCCCCCCGAGGGGGCCGCTGCGCCTGCGGCCTGGCAAAGCCAGTTCCGCGGCCCCTTCTCGTATGAGTCGGGGAGTTTTTCTGTTGGTAGTTTTTCTGGTGTATTTGTTTTTAACCTTTTGGAGACAGCTATGAAAATTCGTCACATCGTATTGGCCAGCTTGCTGGCAGCCGTGGGCTCGGCGGCCTTCGCCCAGGCCAAAGAGCAATTCTTCCCAGTGCTGACCGGCCGCACTGGGCCGGTCGCGCCGAACGCCACCCCGTGGGCCAATGGCCACAACGACTACATGAAGCTGGTCAATGCGCGCGGCGGCATCAATGGCGTGAAAACGCTGGTTGAAGAATGCGAAACCGCCTACGCCACGGACCGCGGTGTTGAGTGCTACGAGCGCCTGAAGGGCAAGCACGGCGGCGCAACGGTGTTTCAACCCCTGTCCACCGGCATCACGTTTGCCCTGACCGAGAAAATCGGTGCTGACAAGATCCCGATGATCACATCAGGCTATGGCCGCAGTGACTCACAAGACGGCGGCGTTTTCAAATGGAACTTCCCACTGATTGGCCACTACTGGGTGGCGGGTGACACCTTGCTGCAGCACATCGGCAAACAAGCTGGCGGCATGGACAAACTCAAAGGCAAAAAGATTGGTGTGGGCTACCACGATTCACCATTTGGCAAAGAGCTGCTGCCCATTTTGCAAGAGCGCGCGGCCCAGTACGGCTTCACGCTTTTGCTGTTGCCAATCGCAGCGCCAGGCGTTGAACAAAAAGCCACCTGGCTGCAAGTGCGTCAGCAGCAGCCTGACTATGTGATTCTTCAAACCTGGGGGGTGATGACGGGCACAGCCGTGAAAGAGGCGCAAGCAGTTGGCTACCCGCGCGAGAAAATGTTTGGCACCTGGTGGTCAGGTGCTGAGCCAGATCTGAAAGACGTCGGTGCAGGCGCCAAGGGCTACAGCGCCGTGATGATGCAGCACGGTGCAGAGCCAGGCTCAGCCGTCGTCAAGGAAATTCTGGGAAAAGTCCATGCCAAAGGCCAGGGCACTGGCCCTAAGGAAGAAGTTGGCCAGGTGCTTTACATGCGTGGCTTGCAAGCCGCCATGTTG
>JANMIH010000333.1:0-8277 GCA_031375685.1 Polaromonas sp.
TGCTCCAGCATCTCGATGGTGCTGCCCAGATGGCCGCTTGCTCTGCGAAGGCGCTTGATAATCCCTGGGTGCGTTTGAAGTGTGTGCGGCTGTTTCATGACTGGTGATATCCCCTCGGGGAGGTTACTATAATTGGATCGCTCAAAGCAACACATATGTTCTCCATGCCAACACGCTTCATCAACCACTTGCGTCCCACGCGGGCTGCATTGGGTGTGCGTTGGCTGGTTCTGATGGTGATTTTGTTTGGGACGGTTGTGTCATCGGTGGGTGGCACATACTCCCATGGCATTGCCCCCCTCACTGCAGAACTTCACGGGAATCCGACATCCGGCACCGCAGACGCAACGGCCTACGCCACCGCTGCCATTGCCGGGCATGAACATTCGCACGACCACACCAACGGAGTGGCCGATGAGTATGGCGACGGTGAGTTGACCATGGTGGGCACTGGTACGACCGCCGATCATCCTCACCATGGTGCGGACCATTCGCATGACAAAGCGTATGCCTTGCCTGTAGCGTGGGCCTCGGCGTCTCCCCAGATTCCAGGATGGTTTGGAGTTGTAAGACCATGGACCCAAATGGACCAGGCATCCAGGCTGGAACGCCCCCCGATGGGCTGAGGCGCTTCTCGCGCCCACCCTTTCTTGCGCTGCGCCACGCAGCACTTTCCATTCATTCAGACTTTAGGAGTTTTCATGTCCAGCCTTGTTCACGACAGGCTGCTACGTTCGCCATGGGCGATCTGGCAGTCCCGTCTACTCTTTCTTTCAGTTGTCTTGATCTGCCTCCTGATGGGCAGCGTGGATGCTTTCGCCCATGCCGTCACCGAAGGCGATAAGGGTTATATCCAGGAAATATCGGGCGTCAACCTGTTTCCGTTCATCTACCTGGGTGCTAAACACATGATGACTGGCTACGACCACATCCTGTTTTTATTCGGTGTGATCTTCTTCCTTTACCGGATCCAGCACATTGCCATCTACGTGAGCCTGTTTGCTTTAGGCCACTCGACCACGATGATCCTTGGCGTCTACTTCAACGTTGGCATCAATAGCTACCTTATTGACGCCATCATCGGTCTGTCCGTGGTTTACAAAGCACTGGACAACATCGGTGCCTTCCAGAGATGGCTGGGGTTTCAGCCCAATACCAAGGTGGCCACGCTGGTGTTTGGTCTGTTTCACGGCTTTGGCCTGGCGACCAAGATCCAGGAGTACGAAATCTCTCCCGATGGCCTGGTGGCTAACCTTCTGGCCTTCAACGTGGGAGTGGAGATCGGACAGCTTCTTGCCCTTGCCGTCATCCTGATCGGCATGAGCTACTGGCGTCGCACGCCGAGCTTTGCCCGCAATGCCTACGCAGCCAACGTCGCGATGATGAGCGCCGGCTTCATTCTGGTGGGCATGCAGCTCACCGGCTACTTTGTCTCCTGAACACGCAAGGAATATTGAATATGTACAACAGTGATACCCCCTCCCGCGCTGAACTGCCTTCGTCCAAGCAGCTGGTGCGATCCACTATCCTGGCGGCCGTTTCCGCCGGGGTACTTCTTGTGGCCGTGGTACTTCCGGCGGAATATGGTGTCGATCCCACCGGCATCGGTAGTGTTTTTCGCCTGACCGAGATGGGAAACATCAAGAAAGGGCTGGCTGTAGAAGCTGCTGCTGATGCGGCCTCCACGACCGGCGCTGCTTCTGGGGCAGCGTCAAAAGCGGCACCAGCGGCTGCAGAGGCACAGACTGGCGGCGCAGCGGTTAGCTCCGTTAAACCCGTTATCGCCGCTGAACCCTCGGCACCAGCTGCTGCCCCTGCACCTGCCGCAGCGGTGCCAGCTCACCCCGCTGCAGCCCAGGTGGCTTGGCGAAATGAGATGCCTTTCACACTGGCTCCAGGACAAGGGACTGAAATCAAGTTGAAGATGGTCCAAGGTGCCAAGGCGCAATACCAGTGGGTGGTTGAGGGCGGTAGTGTCAATTTCGACACCCACGGTGATGCCTTCGGCAGGTCCATTAGCTACGAAAAAGGTCGTGGAGTATCCACGGATGAAGGCGTTCTGGAAGCAGCATTCACGGGCAACCACGGCTGGTACTGGCGCAATCGGGGCAAGTCACCGGTCAAGGTCGTGTTGCGCGCCCGCGGCGACTACACCGACATCAAGAGAGAGATGTAAATGAAAGGGTGCCACAGCGAGGTTGTGGCACCCTTTCTGTTGCTGAGCTTAAGGCTCCAAGTGTTGGGGCATGTATAGCAAGTAGACACGAGCAAATGACCGCTCTGAGGCGGAGTGTTCAGACCTTCGGAATTCCGCTTTGTCGTCGAAAGCATTCGTTCACGGTGTAAGGTCAACAGTAGTTTGAGGCCGATGACAGGTCAACAGTCAATCACTTAGCCACCAAGCGATTTCTGTGGCTACATTTCCTGGAGCGTTTGCGTCGGGCAAGGCTTCATTTCGCCAAAGTTAGAGCTTGACTTTAGTAACCATGCGCTTAATTGTGGTGCTGTCCAGTATTTGAACCCGATGGCCACATCAATAACTATTCGGCATTTAGTTTTTATCAATCGATTTTGGCTGGTCAATTACCCTTGTTTACCCTAACATACGTGCTGTGATGCAAAACCGCATCCTGCTATCAGTTTTCAAACCAACCTCAAGGATCACCATGTCACTTATCAACACCAGCATCGTCCCGTTTAAAACCACCGCTTTTCTCAATGGCAAGTTCATTGACGTGTCCGACGAATCGATGAAGGGCAAATGGTCTGTCCTGATTTTCATGCCAGCGGCATTCACCTTCAACTGCCCGACTGAGGTCGAAGATGCCGCCGACAACTATGCCGAGTTCCAGAAAGCCGGTGCTGAGGTGTACATCGTGACGACCGACACCCATTTCTCGCACAAGGTGTGGCACGAGACATCGCCTGCCGTTGGCAAGGCCAAGTTCCCATTGGTGGGCGACCCAACCCATGTGCTGACCAAAGCGTTTGACGTGTACATCCCTGAAGAAGGTCTGGCACTGCGCGGCACGTTTGTGATCAATCCTGAAGGCGTGATCAAAACCGCTGAAGTGCATTCCAACGAAATCGCCCGTGATGTGAAAGAAACCCTGCGCAAGCTGAAGGCTGCCCAGTACACCGCTGCCCACCCAGGCCAGGTTTGCCCTGCCAAGTGGAATGAAGGCGCCAAAACGATTGCCCCGACGATTGACCTCGTCGGCAAGATCTAAGCGTTCAGCCCGTCCCTCAAAAGGCCCGGGCGCAGCCAAGCGCTGCACCGGGCTTTTTTGTTTCCCTCTGATTTTGAAAGTGAATCCACCATGCTCGACGACGCCACCAAAGCCCAACTGAAAAGCTACCTCGAACGCGCCACGCAACCGATTGAGATCGTCGCGTCGCTGGACGATAGCCCAACGTCCGTCGAGATGCTGGCCATGCTCAATGACGTGGCAGACGCCTCGTCGCTGGTCAAACTGACGGTCAGCCGTGACGACAACCAGCGCAAACCATCGTTCTCCATCAACCGCCCCAGCGAAAACAACGGCCCGCGTTTTGCCGGCTTGCCGATGGGACATGAATTCACATCACTCATCCTGGCGCTGCTGCAAGTCGGTGGCTACCCACCCAAGGTTGAGCAAGACGTTCTGGAGCAGATCCGCGGCCTGGAAGGCGACTTTAATTTTGAGGTCTATGTCTCATTGACCTGCCATAACTGCCCGGATGTTGTGCAGGCGCTGAACGTGATGGCGGTGCAAAACCCTCACATCAAAGCCACCATGATTGAAGGCGGCTCGTTTCAGGATGAGGTCAAAGAGCGCCAGATCATGGCTGTGCCCACCGTCTTTTTGAACGGTACTCAATTTGGCCAGGGCCGCATGAGCCTGGAAGAAATTTTGGCAAAAATCGACACCAAAGGCGTTGAGCGCGAAGCCAAAAAAATTGACGCTAAAGGCGCCTTTGACATGTTGATGGTGGGCGGTGGCCCGGCCGGTGCGGCAGCGGCGGTGTACGCAGCGCGCAAAGGCATTCGCACCGGTGTGGTGAGTGAAAACTTTGGCGGCCAGACACTGGACACACTGGGGATTGAAAACTACATTTCTGTCAAAGAAACCGACGGCCCCAAGTTCGCGCTGGCGCTTGAGCAACACGTGCGCGGCTACGACGTGGACATCATGAACATGCAACGCGCCAAAGCGCTGGTGTTGAACACCGGGCTGGACAAAAACCTGATCGAAGTGCAGCTTGAAAGCGGTGCCACGTTGCGCAGCAAGTCGGTGGTGATTTCAACTGGCGCACGCTGGAAAAACATCAACGTACCGGGCGAACGCGAATTTAAAAACAAGGGCGTGGCTTACTGCCCGCATTGCGATGGCCCGCTGTTCAAGGGCAAGCATGTGGCCGTGATTGGCGGCGGCAATTCAGGCGTTGAAGCGGCCATTGACCTGGCGGGTGTGGTGGGTCACGTGACCCTGATCGAGTTTGACAAAGCCCTGCGTGCTGATGCCATTTTGGTGCGCAAACTGCACAGCCTGCCCAATGTCACGGTGATTACCAACGCACAAACCACCGAGATCACAGGCGTTGAAAAAGTCAATGCGCTGATCTACAAAGATCGGGCTACCGAACAGCTTCACACCGTCGAACTTGAAGGCGTGTTTATTCAGATTGGCCTGGTGCCGAATACTGACTGGCTCAAAGGAGTCGTCGAGCTGAGCAAGCACGGTGAAATCATTGTGGACGCCAAAGGCCAGACGTCTGTGCCCGGTGTGTTTGCAGCGGGGGACGCCACCACGGTGCCGTTCAAGCAAATCATCATTGCCGCAGGCGATGGTGCCAAAGCCGCGCTGGGTGCGTTTGACCATTTGATGCGGACGTCAGCACCCGCTTGAACATCAGCATTGTCATTTTTTCATTTCACTTCACTTTAATTTAAAAAAGGAAAATCATGAGACTTCTATCAACAAAACTGCTGGCCCTGGCAGCCGCTTTTACTTTGGCGGGATGCGCTGGTATGCCAACGGGTAACCCAACCGTGTCCATCCTGGTTGACCTGGACCCAGCCAGCACAGAACGTACCGTCATCGTTGAGAACATCACCGCTGACCGTGCGGGTGTTTTGTTCACCTCCGACCGCGTCACAGGCAACGTCTTGCGCATCGATCCGAAGTCACCCAAGCCTGTGGTGGTTGGCAAGGTTGAACCCCGTAACGTCAATGGTCGAAACGTTGACGCCTCGCCGGGCGGTATTGCATTCGACGCCAAAGGCGACTTGTATCTGGCCGCAGGCCCGTTCAGTGAAGTGGTGCGTATTAAGGCCGCTGATCTGAACCCGGCCAAGCCGGGCGTGGCCCAGACCTTTGCCACCGGCGTGCCCGGTGCCAACGGCATTGCGTTTGACAAGCGCGATACCTTGTATGTGTCTGGCGGCGCCAGCGGCATTGTTTACAGCGTTGGCACGAGCGGCGGTGCCGCACAAGCCGTGGCCCAAATCGAGCGAAACGTGCGCACGCTGCCAAACAGCACTGCCACACAGGCCATTGTGGCCAACGGCCTGAAGTTTGACGCGACGGGTGTTTTGCACGTCGCTGACACGTCGCGCGGCGCGGTGTGGAAGGTTGTGATTGGCGCGGACGGCAAAGGCAGCAAGCCAGCCCTGCTGGCACAAAGCCCGCTGCTTGAAGGTGCAGACGACATGGCTTTTAACGGCAATGGCGATGCTTGGGTGGCCGTCAATGAACTGAACGCCATCATTTCAATCTCGCCAGCAGGTGTGGTCAAGACGATTGCGAAAAACGACGTCAAAGGGCCGCTGGAATTCCCCGCAGCGCTGGTTTTTGTTGGCAAGACCGCGTACGTCGCCAACTTTGACGTGCCACGCCGCGACAACCTGGACGCCAATGGCACGACTGCCAAAGACGGCATTGGCGCATCCATTGCGCAAATTACTCAATAAGAACGATCTTGTCAGGAATCGCTATCAATCCCATTTGCAATCAATCTGCCTTGAAGGGGCTATAGCGATCTTTTCTGGGTGGAGGTGCTTTGCCGATGACAATGGTGCTCTTTAGAATATTTAAGGAGAAGCCATGAAAGGCGACGCACAAGCCATCACCCACCTGCAAGCTCAGCTTAAAAACGAGCTGACGGCCATCAACCAGTATTTTCTGCACTACCGCATGTACAAGCACTGGGGCCTGGACAAGCTGGCCAAGAAAGAATACGAAGAGTCGATTGGCGAGATGAAGCACGCAGACCAACTGATGGATCGTATTTTCATGCTCGACGGCCTGCCCAATTTGCAGGACATGAGCAAGCTGCTGGTTGGCGAGACCGTGCCCGAGGCGCTGGCCTGCGATTTGAAGTCTGAGCTGGCGGCGCAAGTGACCATCAAGGCCGGTATTGCGCACTGCGAGTCAGTCCATGACTTTGTATCGCGTGACCTGCTGAAAAGCATCCTGTACGACACGGAAGAGCACATTGACTTTTTAGAAACGCAAATTGATTTGATTGGCAAAGTCGGCCTGCCCAACTACCTGCAAAGCCAGATGGGCGAGTTGTCCTGATTCACCCAACGAGTTTGAAAAACCGACGCCTGTCGGTTTTTTTATGCCAATCAATTTTGCACGCAACGAAATGAGCTGGATTTGCGTGTGGCTCGAACACTCGTAGTCTGGCTGAAGAGGCTTTTTAAGGCGTTTTTATCTGCCAAATTGGCCTTTAGACCAGTAAATACGTGCGCAAGCAGCTATTAAATAAATAGCGATCAATCTACTGGTTCAAACACGTACTGGAGTAAGCCAATGTGGTTGACAGGGTGCGCAGACACGCCCCAGACTTCGACGATGCGTTCAGGCGTCAAAACATCACTCGTTTTGCCATGCGTCAGCAAGTGGCCATCTGCCAGCACCAGCGCGCTGTCGCTGTAGCGCAGTGCCAGGTTCAAATCGTGCAGCACCGCCACCACGCCAATGCCCTGCTCTTTGGCCCAGGTGCGTGCAAGTTGCAGTATTCGGTGCTGGTGTTGTAAATCTAGAGCGGCGGTAGGCTCGTCCAGCATCAACCAACGCACGCCAGCAGGCGAGGTGCTTTCCCACACCTGCGCCAGCGCCCTAGCCAGATGCGCCCGGGCTTTTTCACCACCCGACAAAGTGTTCAGCGCCCTATCAGCCAACTCACCCACATGGGTGGACTGCATGGCCAACATAGGAATGCTGGCCTCTTGCTGGCTGGGTTTCCTGCGGTGCGGGTAGCGGCCCAGGTTCACAACCTCACGCACGGAAAAGTCAAAGGCCACTTGCGTTTCTTGCGCTACACAGGCGCGTACCCGTGCCAGTTCGGCAGTCGAGTACTCAGCGAGCGCCCTGCCTTGCCACTGCACATGGCCTGCAGTGGGTTGTCGCTGGCCTGTCAACACCGACATCAGCGTGGACTTGCCCGCACCGTTAGGGCCAAGGATGGCCGTGACCTGCCCAGGCTTGAAAAGGCAAGTGGTTGGGTGAAGCAGAGTTTTATCGCCAATGGCAACGCACACCGCAACAGCTTCGAGATGAGCATCAAGGCGTGTATCAAGCGCTGCAAAGTCGATCAAACTACGCGCGTTCATAACCTGGCCTTGAAGTGGCGCAACAACAGCAAGAAAAAAGGCACGCCGACAAACGCGGTCAAGATGCCCAGCGGCAACTCAGCAGGCTTGACCGCCGTGCGCGCCACGCTGTCGGCCAGCAGCACCAGCGCTGCACCCAGCAGTGCAGAGCCTGGCAACACCACCCGGTGGTCTGGCCCGGCAATCATGCGCACGCAGTGGGGTGCTACCAGCCCCACAAAACCAATGATGCCGGTGGTGGCCGTGACAGCGCCTACTGCCAGCGCAGTTACCACCACAGCAAACCGCTTGGTTCGCTCAACAGGCACACCCAGCAGTTCAGCTTGCGCCTCACCCAATGCAACAGCATTTAGCGGCCTTGCCAAGGTAAAACCGGCGCAAGCAGCTACTAATACCGTAGCACCTACCAGCGCCACAGCTGACCAGCGCGCACCGCCCAAACTGCCCAGTAGCCAAAACTGGATGTTACGCAGTTGCTCGTCAGTCGCCAAGAAAGTTAAAAATCCCAAACCAGCCCCGGCCAGTGCATTGATCGCGATGCCTGCCAGCAGCATCAGCCCGACGCGCGTCGCGCCGTCTTGCTGGCTGAGCGTGTATACCAGCAGCGTGACGGCCAAACTGCCCGCAAAGGCTGTGACCACCAGCGTCCAGCTGCCCAGCGTGCGCGGCAAGTC
>JANMIH010000204.1:0-1879 GCA_031375685.1 Polaromonas sp.
CTTTGATTCCTGGGAACGGGCCATGCCGCTGAAGCAACTTTCGGCGTTTCGGGCGTACGAGGCAACCATCTACCAAGACCGCCGCTCTGTTCATTTGTACGCGTTGCCCAATTTTTCGTTGGGCGTCCCGTACTTGCAGTCGGTCAGTGACCGAGAGAGTTATCTCGTCCAGAAGTTCGAAAACATTCCTGCGGATCCAATCCCCGGGTTCCGGCTTTCGCCTTGAGCGCGCGTTTCTTCGGTGCGGCCCGCTTCAGGCCGCTCTTGGCCTTCTTCATGAACGGATTGTCTCACCGCGGCCGTTTCAGGGCATACTTTTGCCTGCAAACATTCAGGGAGGATGGGATGCAAAATAAGAGACTGGCAATCATCGCACTGCTGGCACTAGGCCCCCAGGTTCCCGCCGCATAAGGCCGCGGACCTTCAGCATCGGCTGCCCAGCTTTGCATGATGGGCTCCACCCAGCGCCAGGCTTCTTCCTGTTCGTCGCTGCGCACAAACAGGTTCAGTCGGCCGTCAATCACGTCCAGCAGCAGCCGCTCATACGCGCCCACACGCTCAGAGCCAAAGCGTTTGTCAAAATCCAGGTCCAGTTGCACAGGTGCCAGCGTTTGACTGGTCATGCGGTTTTGCTGGCCTTGCGCAAACAGATGCAATTCCAGCCCGTCTTTGGGCTGCAAATGAATCACCAGCCGATTGCCCGCCCCAAGTGGCGACTTGTAAATGGCGTGCGGCGCAGGCCTGAAGTTGACTTCAATATACGCACTGCGCCCGGCCAACCGCTTGCCTGTGCGAATGTAAAACGGCACACCGGCCCAGCGCCAGTTGGCAATTTCGCAACGCAGTGCGACAAAAGTTTCTGTGTTGCTGGCGTTGCTGACGCCGGCCTCCGCGCGATAAGCGGCCACCGTGTCGCCATCTACTGTGCCCGCTGCATACTGGCCGCGCACCACATGCTGGCGCAGCGTTTCCGGTGTCCAGGCTTTGAGCGAGCGCAGCACCTTGAGCTTTTCGTCACGAATGGCATCGGCATGGGCGTTGATGGGCGGCTCCATGGCCACCGCGCACAACAGTTGCAGCGCATGGTTTTGCACCATGTCGCGCAGCGCGCCTGTGCTGTCATAAAAAGCGCCGCGTTTTTCAATGCCAATGTCTTCGGCGATGGTGATTTGGATGTTCGCGATGTCCTCACGCCGCCAGAGCGGTTCAAACAGCGCGTTACCAAAGCGCAGCGCAAACAGGTTTTGCACAGACGGCTTGCCCAGGTAATGGTCAATCCTGAAAATTTGCTTTTCGTCAAACACCTTGCGCACGGCGCTGTTGATGGCGCGGTTGGAGGCCAGGTTGTGGCCCAGTGGCTTTTCAAGCACCACCCGCATGTTGGGGCGCTGCATGCCTGCAGCGGCAAGCTGTTCGCAAAAAACCGTGAAAAGGCTGGGTGCAGTGGCCAGGTACATGACCACCGTGTCGGCCACATGCGCTTGCAATTTACTGGCCAGTCGTGGGTAATCTGCGGCATTTGACAAATCCATGCGCAGGTAAAACAGCAGCGCCGCAAATCGGGCAAATTCTTCTTCAGTCGGGCGTTTGGCCAGTTCAACCTGGTCAAACCGTGACTTGATCAGCGCCCGGTAAGCGTCGTCCGTCATGTCATCGCGCGCCACGCCTACGATGCGCCCACCTTCGGGCAGAGATCCATGGCGGAAAGCCTGAAACAATGCAGGCAGGAGTTTGCGCCATACCAGGTCACCCGTACCGCCAAATAAAATCAGGTCAAAACTCATAGGCATTTGTACCGTGTGCGCCGCGCTGGGCCGCCCCGAGCAAGCACAGTCCCCTCGGGGGGGGGCAGTGTAGTACACGGAGTGACAAGCGTGGG
>JANMIH010000238.1:0-4751 GCA_031375685.1 Polaromonas sp.
GTTTGATGTGTGTAAGTCCGGCAGTGACCCCAGCCAGATTTTCTTGTACGAGGTGTACGACGACAGGGCAGCATTTGACGCGCATCTTGCGTCAGCCCACTTCCATGCATTCAATGCCCTAACCGCACCCTGGGTGACGGCCAAGGTTGTGAATGCGTTTGAAAGAGTTCTGCCTTAAACGATTCATGGTGACAAAATGGGGCGCTAATACAAACCACCAGACGCCGCATGAACTTCGCCCCCGACCTGTCCACCGTCACCCACGGCATTCAACTGGCGGTCGCGCCGGTTTTTTTACTCACGGCAGTGTCGGGCATCATCGCGGCGGTGGCGGGTCGCCTGGGCCGCATCATTGACCGGGCTCGGTTTCTTGAAAACCGGCTTGATTCAGGCAACGTGGACGAGGCTCGCAGCAAGCGCATTTATGCGGAACTCAAGCAACTGCGTTTTCGGGGCTGGCTGGTCAATGGCTGCATTGCCTTGCTGACGCTGTGCGCCATGCTGATTGGGCTGACGATTATTTTGCTGTTCCTGGGCGAGACGAGCGAGTTGCCCATTTTGAAAATCGCCACGATCAGCTTTTTGTCGGGCGTGGGCTGCTTTTTGGCAGCGCTGCTGTGCTTTCTGGCTGAAACCCTGCAAGCCACCAAGCTGCTGAAGTTTGGCGAACCACCACCGGATCAAGTCAAAGCCCTCCAATAGCGCTATTATTTCAGGAGCTGGTTGCGCACGTATTTATTGGTTAAAAGCCATATTTAATGCCTAAAACAGGGGTTTTTGAGGTAAAATAATTGCCAATTTACACCTCGCCGGCCTCGATTGACCGCCCCACCTGAAAGACTCCCCGATGTTGCTTGACGCCGATGACTGCCAACTCGTCTTGGTGGACTACCAAGCCCGCCTGATGCCCGTTATTTTTGAAAGCCAGTTAGTCATTGCCAATGCGGTACGTCTGGCGCGCATGGCGCAGTTGCTGCAAGTGCCTGTCTGGGGTACCGAACAAATGCCTGACAAGCTGGGTTTGAGTGTTCCATCTGTTGCGGCTGCGATTGAAGCGGCTGGCGGCAAAACCCTGGCCAAAGCGCATTTCAGCGCAGTGGCTGACGGCTTGGGCGAGTGGCTGCGTCCCCCTGTGCGCAAACCTTCTGTGGGCGGTAATGCCCGCAGCCTGCCCAAGCATCTGCAAAAACCTGCCCCTGAGCCGGAAGAGGGCAGGGCCACCATCGTCATGGCAGGCTGTGAAGCCCATGTCTGCCTCATGCAAACTGCGCTGGACTTGCTCGAACAAGAGTTTGACGTGTGGGTGGTGACCGATGCCTGCAGTTCACGCAGTGAGCGCAACCGCGATGCCGCGTTTGACCGCCTGGCGGGCAATGGCGCAGAACTGGTGACCACCGAGATGGTGGCTTTTGAGTGGCTGCGCACAGCCGAGCACCCTGACTTTAAAGATGTGCTCGGGTTGATCAAATAGCTATTTATCGAGGTGCCAGGCGAATCGCGCCATCCAGCCGAATCACTTCGCCGTTGAGCATGTCGTTTTCAAAGATGTGTTTGGCCAGTTTCGCGTAGTCTTCAGGCGTGCCCAAGCGGCTGGGGAAGGGCACCGACGCCGCCAGCGAGTCTTGCACTTCTTTGGGCATGCCAAACATCATCGGCGTGCCAAAAATACCCGGTGCAATTGTCATGTTGCGAATACCGTTGCGTGCCAAGTCACGGGCAATCGGCAAGGTCATGCCCACCACGCCGCCTTTGGACGCACTGTAGGCAGCCTGACCCATTTGCCCGTCATACGCAGCGACCGACGCTGTGGAGATCAGCACACCGCGCTCGCCAGTAGCCTCGGGTTCGTTTTTGCTCATCGCCTCTGCGGCCAGACGAATCATGTTGAAGCTGCCCACCAGGTTGACGGTGATGGTTTTGCTGAACACGGCAAGACTGTGAGCGCCATTTTTGCCAACGGTTTTTTCTGCCGGCGCAATGCCTGCGCAGTTAACCAAACCCATCAGCTTGCCCATGCCAGTAGCCTTGGCCACCACGGCCTGGCCATCGGTTTCGTTGCTCACGTCGCATTTGACGAACGCACCACCAATGTCCTTGGCAATCGCTTCACCTTTTTCGGCCTGCGAGTCAGCGATGACAACCTTGCCGCCATTGGCAGCCAGCATGCGCGCCGTGCCTTCACCCAAACCCGATGCGCCGCCCGTGACGATAAAAACCTTGCCTGCGATGTCCATGATGATGTCCTGTTAATTTGTGGTTGACGTTAACGTAAACGTAAACTGAAATTATGGCGCATAAAAAAGCCCGGCTACCTTTTAGTGACCGGGCTTGTACCAGCGCTATGAATTACTTGTAGCCAACCCGGTCCAGCATCTGCTGTACTTTGATCTGGTTGCTGCCCACGGCTGTCAGCGGAATCGTCTCGCTCTTGAAAGCACCGCCGCTCATGGCTGTCAGCGCGGGGTTGCTGAGCTTGACGCTCGCGACGACCGGGTACTCGTTGTTGCCGTTGGCAAAATACTCTTGCGCAGGAAGGCTGGCCAGATATTCCATAAATCGGACAGCGTTGGCGGTATTTTTAGCATTTTTGGCCACCGCTGCGCCCGCGATGTTGACGTGCGTACCCCAGCTGTCCTGGTTCGGGAAGACCACCGCGATTTTGTCCATCACGGCTTTGTCCTCTGCCTTGTCTGATCGCATCAAGCGGGCAATGTAGTAAGTATTGGTCAATGCAACACCGCATTCGCCGCTGGCTACAGCTTTGATCTGATCCGTATCACCGCCCTTGGGCGCGCGCGCCATGTTGGCCACCAGACCTTTGAGCCAGGTTTCAGTCTTGGCTTCTCCGAGGTGCTCCGTCACCGCGCCAAACAGCGACAGGTTGTACGGGTGTGAGCCCGACCGGGTGCAGAGCAGACCCTTGTTTTTCGCATCGGCCAACTCTTCATAGGTATCGACATCGGCTTTTTTGACACGGGCCTTGTCGTAAACCACCACACGGGCACGGGTTGAAAAGCCAAACCAGGTGGTGCCGCCAGCACTGGCCTTGGCACGCAGCGGGGCGGGCACAGCGGCTTCAAGTGCTGGTGACTTGATGGGCAAAAACAAGCCATCGCTGTCGCCTTTGACCAGTCGCGCTGCATCGACCAGCAAAATGACATCGGCTGGTGACGCCGTGCCTTCGGCTTTGAGTCGGGCCAAAATGCCTGCATCATCAGCATCCACACGATTGATTTTGATGCCCGTGATTTTTGTGAAGTTGGCGTACAGCGCCTCGTCAGTCTGGTAGTGACGGGCAGAATAGAGGTTGACGACCTGCTCTTGTGCGCCGGCCGCACCCATGCCAGTGAGGGCAGCCAATGCGACCGAAGCCAGTAAAAATGGGACTTTTTTGAACATGATGAAAACTGCTTTGAAGTGTCAGAAGTTACCTATCTTAATACTAACGCGAATAGTTCTCATTTGTTTTGCGGTAATTTTTCCTTTTATTTTCAGCGGTTGCGCAAACAGGCCTGCTCCGCCGCCTGTCAGTGCAGCACCTGTGCCCCCAAAAGCCCTCAAAATCGGCTTGGCGCTGGGCGGTGGTGCGGCCCGGGGGTTTGCGCATGTGGGCGTGATCGCTGTGCTGGAAGAAGCCGGACTCAAGCCGCAAATGGTCGTTGGCACGTCAGCAGGCAGCCTGGTGGCCGCTCTGTACGCCAGCGGCAAAACCAGCGCCCAATTGCAACAAACCGCCCTGAACATGGAAGAGGTCGCTATCACCGACTGGATGCTGCCCATCGTCGGGCGCGGCATGTTTCGGGGCGACGCGCTGGCTCGCTATGTCAATGAACTGGTAGCCGGGCGCCTGCTGGAAAACATGACGATACCGCTGGGGGTTGTGGCCACTGATCTGGGCACTGGCAACGCGGTGCTGTTTCAAAGGGGCGATACCGGCATGGCGGTGCGCGCGTCCAGCGCCGTGCCCGCTGTGTTTGTGCCCGTCAAAATCAATGGCCGCGACTATGTCGATGGCGGTCTGGTGTCACCTGTGCCCGTGCGCTTTGCCCGGCAAATGGGCGCGGATCTAGTCATTGCAGTGGACATTTCCAACCCGCCCGAGGCCAACACCGCAGACGGTACGCTGCAAATCCTGCTGCAAACCTTTGCCATCATGGGCAAAAGCATCAACCAGTACGAGTTGGCGGGTGCAGACGTGGTGGTCAGGCCGTCACTGGTGGGCCTGAAAAGCGCAGACTTCACGTCCCGCCAGCGCGCCATTGACGCGGGCCGGGCGGCCATGCTGGCGGCGCTGCCTGCGTTGAAGGCTAAATTGGCTGGCGAGGCTGCGTTGGCGCGCTAGGCCTGCGATACTCAAAACCGTGAAAAAACACATTTACATTTACTCCCCGTCCAGTGCGGTACGCGACAAGGTCAGCTTCAAGCGCGGCATCAAACGCCTGAAGGCCTTGGGTCATGAGGTTGAGGTTGATGAAGCCGCGTTGGCCAAGTTTCAGCGCTTTGCGGGCGACGACGAAACCCGAATAGCAGCGATTCACCGGGCTGCTGCCAGTGGCGCTGACGTAGCGCTGATCACCCGGGGGGGCTATGGCTTGACGCGCATCTTGCCCGCCATCGACTACAAAGCGCTGGCCAAGTCGATTGAAAAGGGCACCCAATTTGTCGGGATCAGCGACTTCACCGCGCTGCAAATGGCGTTGCTGGCCAAAACCGGGGCCGTGACCTGGGCGGGCCCGGCGTTGGGTGAAGAC
>JANMIH010000256.1:0-4547 GCA_031375685.1 Polaromonas sp.
AGGGCTTGAGCCAACTCGCTACCCAGGGCGTGCTGGGCGTGACGGGGTTGGCTGAAAGCGTGCAGGGCAATGTGTACAAAGCGGTGGCCACGCCGTTTGGGCGGCTGGGTGCAAAATTTGTGGATGCTGCGCCGGGCAGCAGCGGTGTCAAGTCCGGTGGCATCACCTCTTTGGTGTATGGCGGCATCAAGGGGGCCACGCGGCTGGCTGGGGGCACTGTCAACGCGGCTTTGCATAAAGCTGGGCCGATGATTGCCAAACGCTTTGGCACGCCTGACTCGTCGCCAGAACGCGAAGCCGTGCTGTCGGCCATCAACGGCGTGCTGGGCGACCAGCTGTTG
The DNA here is from genome assembly GCA_031375685.1 of Polaromonas sp. Taxonomy (GTDB): domain Bacteria; phylum Pseudomonadota; class Gammaproteobacteria; order Burkholderiales; family Burkholderiaceae_C; genus Polaromonas. The sequence goes on from JANMIH010000256.1 coordinate 342, forward strand.
GCCACGGCGAATCCGCTGACCATCAGCATGAGTTTTCGCCATGAAGGTAAGCCCTTGCTGCTTGAAAAAACTGCACTCGGGCAGCGTCTGCCGCACGCAACGGCCAAGCTGCTGGTGGTGTTGCACGGCCTGTGCATGAATGATTTGCAGTGGACAACGGGGGGCAAAAATGACGTTGCCTACAACCATGCCGATGTGCTGGCAAAGGAGTTGGGTTACACCCCGGTCTATTTGCACTACAACACGGGGCTGCACACGTCCATCAACGGGCAGCAATTCGCGGGGCTGCTTGAGCAACTGCTAGAGGCCTGGCCGCAGCCGGTTGAAGAGCTCAGCTTGTTGGTTCACAGCATGGGCGGCCTCGTCAGCCGCAGCGCCTGTTATGTGGCAGAACAAACCAATATGGCATGGCGAAAGCTCTTGAAAAACATCGTTTTTCTAGGCACGCCGCATCATGGTGCGCCGCTGGAGCGAGTCGGCAACTGGATCGACACCACGCTGGGCAGCAACCGGGTGACCAAACCTTTCGCCGCCATTGGCCAAATCCGCAGCAGCGGCATCACCGACTTGCGCTACGGTCATGTGCTGGAATCCAGCTGGTTTGGCAAAGACCGGTTTGTGCGCTCGCCTGATTCGCGCGAGCCGCTGCCTTTGCCTTTGGGCGTGAATTGTTTTACCGTGGCGGCCACCACGTCAAGCGCAGCCAGCCCGACGCGCGACGCGCTGATTGGCGACGGCCTGGTGCCCCTTAACAGCGCCCTGGGTCAGCACGATGAAGCGCCGCACGGCCTGAACTTTGACATGCACAGGCAATGGACCGCCTACGGCACCAACCACATGGATTTGCTCAAACGCCCCGAGGTGGCTGCGCAAATGCTGACCTGGCTAAAAGCTGGTTTGTAAAATCCATCGCTTGAAAACGGACTGTGCAGCCCAAAATGTCTGTATTCCAATTTCTCCTTCGCTTTCCAAACCATGACAACAGCCACCCCCCCCAAACAAACCATGGCCTTCCAGGCCGAAGTCGCCCAACTGCTCAAGCTGGTCACGCATTCGCTGTATTCGAACCCTGAAATCTTCTTGCGCGAGCTGGTGTCCAACGCCTCGGACGCTTGCGACAAGCTGCGCTTTGAATCATTGAACAACGCGGCATTGCTGGAATCTGACCCGGATTTGAAGGTACGCATCAGCTTTGACAAGGACGCCATGACACTCACGATCACCGATAACGGCATTGGCCTGTCGGAGCAGGAAGCGATTGACAACCTGGGCACGATTGCCAAAAGCGGCACGCGCGACTTCATGGCCAGCCTGTCGGGCGACCAGAAAAATGACGCGCAGCTCATTGGCCAGTTCGGCGTCGGTTTTTATTCGGGCTTCATCGTGGCCGACCGCATCACGGTTGAAAGCCGCCGCGCAGGCTTGCCGGCGGGCGAGGGCGTGCGCTGGACCAGTGAAGGCACGGGCGAATTTGAGGTCGCAAAAATCGAACGCGCCGAGCGTGGCACCAGCATCACCCTGCACCTGAAAGACGATGCGCAAGAGTACCTCAATGCCTACAAGCTCAAAGGCGTGATCAACAAATACTCTGACCACATCTCGCTGCCCATCCTGATGGAAAAAGAAGAGTGGAAAGACGGCGAACTGATTTCCAGCACCGACCCCGAAGGCGGCAGGCAGCCGGGTGGCATGGTCAAGACGGGCGAATGGGAAACCGTGAACCAGGCCGCAGCCTTGTGGACACGCGCTAAAAAAGACATCACCCAGGACCAGTACGACGAGTTTTACAAACAGATCAGCTACGACCAGCAAGCCCCACTGGCCAGCACTCACAACCGCGTCGAAGGTTCAACCGAGTACACGCAGTTGCTGTACATCCCCAGCCAGGCGCCGATGGACATGTTCAACCGCGACAAGGCGGCAGGTGTCAAGCTTTACGTCAAGCGCGTCTTCATCATGGACGACGCGCAGGCATTGATGCCCGTGTACTTGCGCTTTGTCAAAGGCGTGGTGGATTCGAGCGATTTGCCGCTGAATGTGTCACGCGAGCTGCTGCAGGAAAGCCGCGCTGTCAAAGCCATTCGTGAAGGCTGCACCAAGCGCGTGCTGGGCATGATTGAAGACCTGGCCAAGCACAACGTGTTGCCTGCGCCCTCGGCGGATGGCGTGACCGATGTGGTGACGGATGAAGATAAAGCCCTGGTCGGCAAGTTTGATACCTTCTACGCCGAGTTTGGCGCGGTACTCAAAGAAGGCCTGGGCGAAGACTTTGCCAACCGCGACCGCATCGCCAAACTGCTGCGCTTTGCGTCTTCAACCACCGACACCGCCACTGTCAGCTTTGCCGACTACAAAGCCCGCATGAAAGAAGGCCAGGACGCGATTTACTACATCACCGCCGACACATTGGCCGCCGCCAAGAGCAGTCCGCAGCTGGAAATCTTCCGCAAAAAAGGCATTGAAGTGCTGCTGATGGCCGACCGTGTGGACGAGTGGGCATTGAATTATCTGCATGAGTTTGAAGGCACGCCCCTGCAGTCGGTGGCCAAGGGTGCGGTTGATTTGGGCAAGCTGCAGGACGAAGACGAAAAGAAAGCCGCCGAGCTGGCGCAAACCGAGTTCAAGCCCACACTCGACAAGCTGAAAGAAGCGTTGAAGGACGTTGCCAGCGACGTGCGCGCTACGAGCCGCCTGGTCGACTCACCCGCCTGCCTGGTCGTGCAAGACGGCGACATGTCCACCCAGCTCGCCCGCATGTTGAAACAGGCTGGGCAAGCAGTACCGGAGGTCAAACCGATTCTGGAAGTCAATGCCGAGCACCCGCTGGTGAAAAAGCTGGTTGATTCCGCTCATTTTGACGACCTGGCCAACATCATTTTTGACCAGGCTTTGCTGGCAGAAGGCGGTATGCCCGCTGACCCAGCGGCTTATGTGAAGCGGGTCAATGCGTTGCTGGTTTAAGGCATTGATCAGGGCGAGTCAGGTCACGCCACCAGCGGCGCGGCCTGCATCGCTTCTGTCTGCTCCTGAAGCATGTCAACCTGCCCCTTCCAGTAGTCACTGCTGCCAAACCACGGGAAGTTGATCGGGAAGATCTGGTCATGCCAGCGCTGGGCCAGCCACGCGCTGTAGTGAATCAGGCGCAGTGTGCGCAGCGGCTCAATCAGCGCCAGCTCGCGGCGATCAAAGGCGCGAAACTCTTCATACCCATCGATCAGCGCGCCCAGTTGCTGCAAGCACTGGGGGCGCTCGCCCGCCAACAGCATCCACAGGTCCTGCATGGCAGGACCTGTGCGGGCATCGTCCAGGTCGACAAAGTGCGGGCCAGCACCCGGCAAGCCTTCGGGCGTCCACAAAATATTGCCGGGGTGGCAGTCGCCGTGCAGGCGAATGTTTTGGATGTCGCCCACGCTTTCAAACACGGCAGTGGCGGTCTGCATGGCTTCGTCAAATGCTTTGAGCCAACGTGATTCCATGTCCAGCGGCAGGTACTTTCCAGACAGCAAAACGTCGCGTGAGGCATAACCAAAGGTTTGCAAACTCAGCGCTGGGCGACTCGTGAAAGGTTTTGCACTGCCCACCGTGTGAATGCGCGCCAGAAAGCGGCCAATCCATTCAAGCACTTCAAAGTTCTCAAGCTCAGGTCGCCGGCCACCACGGCTGGGCGACACGCTAAATGCAAAACCCTTGTAGTGATGAAGGGTGCGGCTGTGCAGTTGCAGCGCGCCCACCACAGGCACTTCTGCCGCCATCAGCTCGGCGGCAAAGCTGTGCTCTTCAAGAATCTGCGCATCCGTCCATCGCTCTGGCCGGTAAAACTTGGCGACCACCACATCGCCTGCAGCGCCAGCTTTGCCAACGCTGGCCTCCAAATGGACTTGGTAGACGCGGTTCTCATAACTCGACAGCGCCATCAAGCGGCCGTCGCCATGCAGCCCCACGCTGGCCAGCGCGTCGAGCACCAGGTCGGGGGTCAAGGTCTCGTAAGCGTGCAGGGTGGGTTCAGGCGCATGGGATGAAGTCATGCCCTGATTGTCGCGGTCGGTGCGAAAGACCCCTAATTGCTACTGAATCAGGAGCTGCTTGCGCCCGTATTCATTGGCCTTCAGGCATAAAAGACTCGTAAAAATGCCCGAAATCAGCCTTAAAACGTCAAAATATGACCTGTGCGCGGGTCGTTGCTGCCCTGGAGCACTTGCTGGTAAA
>JANMIH010000260.1:0-2097 GCA_031375685.1 Polaromonas sp.
ATTCAGAAAACACCAAACGGCTTTTTTGGTGGTGCTGACCCGAGGCGTGAAGGTGTGGTGCTGGGCGACTAATCACCCCCACACCACTGAACGCATCGCAATCGAGCCGCCCTGGTAGCTGATGTTAAAAAACCGCATAGGCTCGCCGCTGTCAGCCGCCCCGGCGGCGTACAGCAGCGGCAAATAATGTTCATGCGTGGGGTGCGCCATTTTGGCAAGGCTTCCAAGTTTTAAAAAGTTTTGCAGTGCATTCAAATTGCCTTGCTGGATGTGGCCGGCGGTGGTCTGGTCAAACTCCAGCGCCCAGTCGTAGGCTTGGCTTGCGCTTGCCCCACGTTGCATATGCTGCAGGTTATGCACAACGTTGCCGCTGCCGACAATGAGCACACCGCGTTCGCGCAGCGCTTTGAGCTGCTGGGCCAAAGCGTAGTGCTCTTCAGGCGCACGGCTGTAGTCCATGCTGAGCTGAATGACGGGAATATCTGCTTGCGGAAACATCGGTTTTAAAACACCCCAGGTGCCGTGGTCCAGCCCCCAACTGCCGTCCAGACCCAGTGGCAGCGAGCCACGTTGCCTGACCACTTGGGCGATACCTTTGGCCGCTGCTGTGTCCCCCGGTGCGGGGTATTGCTGGTCAAACAGCTCTTGCGGGAAGCCGCCAAAGTCGTGAATGGTTTTGGGCTGCGCCATGGCTGTCAGGTGCCAGCCATCTGTCAGCCAATGCGCCGAAATGCACAAAACCAGCTGTGGACGAGCCATTTTTAAACCAAACTCAGCGCCTAGGGTCTGCCAGCTGTTGAAATAATCGTTGCCGGGCAAGGCGTTCATGGGGCTGCCGTGACCCAAAAACAGGACCGGCATACGGTCAGACTTTTTGAGTGACGCGATGCGTTCTAGCGCTGCAAGATCAGGTTGGGCCATCAAGATTGCCTTCAGTTTATTGACAAGTGCCACTCATAATGGTGGTGGCTTTCCAACATGCAAGGCCAACGCCTGTTATATTGTTGCACTGCACCATTTATTGCTTTTCACAAAGGTCTGACCCCATGCTTTACCAAGTTTACGAAAACCAGCGTACCCTGATGGAGCCTTTTGTTGACTTTGCGCAGGCTGCTGCCAAGTTGTACAGCAACAGCTCGTCGCCGATGGCGCAAAATCCGATTGTGCAGCGTGTGGCTGCCGGCTACAGCCTGATTTACCGGCTTGGCAAGGACTATGAAAAACCAGCTTTTGATATCAAGACCGTCAACGACGGCAACGTTGAACTTGCCATTCATGAGCGCATAGAAATCAGCAAGCCGTTTTGCGACCTGGTTCGCTTCAAGCGCTTCACAGACGACATTCCAACGCTGAGCCACCTGAAAAACCAGCCGGCCGTGCTGATTGTTGCGCCGCTGTCAGGCCACTACGCCACGCTACTGCGTGACACGGTCAAAACCATGCTCAAAGACCACAAGGTCTACATCACAGACTGGAAAAACGCGCGTTTGGTGCCACTGTCAGAAGGTGAATTTCACCTCGACGATTATGTGAATTATGTGCAGGAGTTCATTCGCCACCTGCAAGGCAAGTACGGCAATTGCCACGTTATCAGTGTCTGCCAGCCCACCGTGCCGGTGTTTGCCGCTATTTCTTTGATGGCCGCTCGCGGCGAAACCACGCCGCTGTCGATGACCATGATGGGGGGCCCGATTGATGCGCGCAAATCACCGACTGCGGTTAACAATCTGGCCGAGAAAAAGCCGTTTTCATGGTTTGAAAACAATGTGATCTACAAAGTGCCCAGCAACTTTCCGGGTGTGGGCAGACGCGTGTACCCAGGCTTTTTACAGCACACAGGATTTGTGGCGATGAACCCGAATCGCCATGCCACCAGCCATTTTGACTACTTCAAAGACCTGCTCAAAGGCGACGACGCCAGTGCGGAAGCACATGTCAAGTTTTACGACGAGTACAACGCCGTGCTGGACATGGACGCTGACTATTACCTGGAAACCATTGATGTTGTGTTTCAAAAATACAAGCTGGTCAATGGCACATGGGATGTTAAGTCAGTTGACGGCAAGCTGGAGCGCGTCAACCCGGGCGCCATCAAAA
>JANMIH010000337.1:0-6003 GCA_031375685.1 Polaromonas sp.
CACGCCAAAACTCGGCTGACGGAACCATCAAATGGCTGTTTGATGTTGGTGCTGGCGATGTCATTGAGACAGTTTTCATTCCTGAGTCCGATCGCGGCACGCTTTGTATTTCATCTCAGGCTGGCTGCGCGGTGGGGTGCAGATTCTGCTCCACTGGGCATCAGGGTTTTAGCCGTAATTTAACAACTGCAGAGATTGTTGCGCAGCTGTGGTTCGCGGAGCATACCCTCCGAAAAGAACTCAAAACCAGCGAACGCGTCATCTCTAATGTGGTGATGATGGGCATGGGTGAACCGCTGCAAAACTATTCGCAGTTGTTGCCCGCGCTTCGCGTCATGTTGGATGATCACGCTTACGGCTTGTCGCGTCGGCGGGTGACGGTGTCTACCTCTGGCGTTGTACCCATGATGGATCGCTTGGCGCGAGACTGCGCCGTAGCGCTGGCCGTGTCGCTGCATGCGCCAAACGACGCTTTGCGCAGCAATCTGGTGCCGTTGAATAAAAAATACCCGATAGATGAATTATTGCAAGCCTGCATACGTTACCAAGCTGCTGCGCCACGTGACTTCATCACCTTTGAATATTGCATGCTTGAAGACGTCAATGATCAGCCTGAAAATGCACGGCAATTGGTTGCCTTGATGCAAAAATTCGCTGCCGCAGGCTTGTCCAGCAAGTTCAACTTGATTCCTTTTAACCCTTTTCCGGCTTCTGGATTGAAATGCTCCAAGCCGTCTGTGGTGATGGCGTTTTCAAAAATTTTGCTGGATGCTGGCATTGTGACAACCGTGCGCAAAACCCGTGGCGATGATATTGACGCTGCATGCGGGCAATTGGCGGGTGATGTGCAGGACCGGACAGGTGCGAAGCAGCGCTTGGCCTCTCAGCGGCAGGGTATGCTTGGCGGCATCAAGTTCGTTGTCACCGAAAGAATTCCAGCATGAAGATCCGCATTGCCGTCCTGTGTTTCTCTCTAGCCCTGGCTGCCGCTGGATTGTCTGGGTGTGTAAACAACCAAGGCTCTCCCGGTCCTGTGGCAGGCAAGTCTGATCTCGTCACGGAGTCGGATGAGCCCGAAAGCCGCAGACGCGCCCGCCTTCGACTTGAACTGGCTTCAGGCTATTTTGAGCAGGGACAAACCAACGTGGCACTTGATGAACTCAAGCAGGCCCTGATTGCAGATCCTACATATGTTGAGGCTTACAACCTGCGCGGACTGGTTTACATGCGCTTGAACGATCTGCCGCTCGCAGAGGACAGCTTCAAGCGTGCTTTGGCGATCAATCCCAGAGACGCTGATGTGGCCCACAACTATGGCTGGTTTTTATGCCAGCGGGGCCGTTATCCAGAATCTTTTCGCTTCTTTAGCCAGGCGATTGCCAATCCAACCTATCCGGGTCAGGCCAAAAGTCTGATGACACAGGGCATTTGTCAGGTGCGTGCTGGCCAGCGTGCAGAAGCTGAACAGAGCTTGACAAAATCTTATGAGCTGGATGCAGGCAACCCTTTAACGGGCTATAACCTGTCGTTGCTGCTGTTTGAGCGCAACGAACTGGTTCGCTCCCAGTTTTATATTCGCCGCTTGAACAACAGTGATTTGGCGAATGCTGAAACACTTTGGCTTGGCATCAAAATTGAACAAAAACTAAACAACCAGCAAGTCGTCCAGCAGCTGGCAAACCAGCTTAAAAGACGATTCGGTCAATCCCGTGAGGCAGCTGCTTATGATCGGGAAGCATTCAATGAGTGAGACGGATAGCTCAACAACATCGCAGGATACGGGGCCAACTGAGCTTCCAGGTGCGGGGGCTTTGCTGAAGCAAGCGCGAGAGGCTTCAGGTCTGCATATTGCTGCGCTGGCGGTCTTGCTCAAGGTGCCGGTTAAAAAGCTTGAACTGCTTGAGTCTGACAGGCTTGATTTATTACCCGACGCCGTGTTTGTACGCGCATTGGCATCCAGTGTTTGCCGCACCCTCAAAATTGATTCCACAGTCATTCTGGCTCGTTTGCCGCAAACCCATGCCCCCAAACTGACCTATAAAGGTACAGGCATCAATGAGCCATTCCGATCGCCTGGAGATGGACCTGGCCCGTCCGTATGGGCTCAGATTTCACGACCTGCTGTGCTTGCGGGTATGGTGTTGCTGCTGGGTGCTCTGGTGCTGATTTTCTTGCCTGCTCTCAAAACAGGCATCAACGATATCGGTCCAGAGCTTAGTGAGTTCAAAGTAAAAAGTTTGGAGATTGAAAAAACCAAGCCGACCATTGAGATGACTGAGGAGCCGCTTAAGCCGCTGGTTACATCTGGTGTCAGTGCTGTCTCCTCTTTACCCATCTTCGTCACGACCGCAGTGGCAGCGAGTGTTGGTGCGCCTTTGGCCGCCAGAACTTCAGTCACAGTCACAGTGTCGAGTCCTTTGCCGACGTCTGCGTCTAAGGTTGTCAACGCTGGTTCGACTTCGCCAACATTTGTGGCGACTCCCAACTCCCTTCAACCGAATGATATTGTGGTTTTTACAGCTAAAACCGAGTCTTGGGTTGAAGCCACCGATTCCAAAGGCCAGGTTGTCTTGCGCCGCGTTCTTGTCGCAGGTGAGGTCGTCGGCGCGTCAGGTGCATTGCCCTTGAAGGTCGTCGTGGGTCGTGCCAACGCCACTCAGGTAGAAATACGGGGCAAAGCTTTTGATGTAAATGCCATTGCCAAAGATAACGTTGCCCGATTTGAGGTGAAGTAGTGCCAATTTGTAATCCGATTGAAGTTTCCCAGCCCAAGCCTCGCAGATCCAGTCAAGCCAAGGTTGTGTGGGGTTCGCGCATTGTCACGGTAGGCGGTGATGCGCCTGTGCGCATCCAGTCAATGACAAATACCGACACCGTCGACGCAATTGGCACGGCCATTCAGGTCAAAGAGCTGGCGATTGCTGGCTCCGAAATGGTACGTATCACTGTCAACACGCCCGAGGCGGCTGCGGCTGTGCCTTACGTTCGCGAGCAGCTTGACCGCATGGGCATTGATGTGCCGTTGGTAGGTGATTTTCATTACAACGGTCACCGTTTGCTCACTGACTACCCTGCATGTGCCCAAGCTCTGTCGAAATACCGTATCAACCCAGGTAACGTCGGCAAAGGCGACAAACACGACAAACAGTTTGGTTTGATGATCGAGGCAGCCGTACGCTGGAACAAGGCGATACGCATTGGTGTGAACTGGGGGAGTCTTGACCAGGAACTGCTTGCCAGCCTGATGGATGAGAACAGCGAGCGCTCCCAACCTTGGGAGGCCAAACAGGTGATGTACGAAGCCCTGATCACGTCGGCGCTTGATTCGGCGCGGTTGGCGGAACAAATGGGCATGAAGCGCGAGCAGATCATTTTGTCTTGCAAAGTCAGCGGTGTTCAGGACTTGATATCGGTATACCGCGAACTGGCCAAGCGTGACACCTACGCCCTGCATTTGGGCCTGACTGAAGCGGGCATGGGTACCAAGGGCACTGTTGCCTCTGCTGCCGCTTTGTCAGTCCTGTTGCAGGAAGGCATTGGCGATACGATCCGCGTGTCTTTGACGCCGCAACCAGGCGAAGCGAGAACGCAGGAAGTCGTGGTTGCATCAGAAATTTTGCAGGCATTGGGTATGCGCAGTTTTAACCCCAGCGTGACAGCCTGCCCCGGATGCGGCCGCACCACCAGCACCACATTTCAGGAGCTGACGCAACAAATCGACGACTTTTTGCGCGCACAAATGCCGGTTTGGCGCACCAAGTATCCCGGTGTAGAAAAAATGAAAGTTGCCGTGATGGGTTGCATCGTCAACGGACCGGGCGAAAGCAAACATGCTGACATCGGCATCAGCCTGCCGGGCTCAGGCGAAGCACCTGCAGCACCGGTTTACATCGATGGTGAAAAGAGTGTTACCTTGCGCGGTGACAACATTGCGCAAGAGTTTCACGCGATTGTTGAAAACTACATTGAAAAACGCTTTGGCAAAACCGCGCTTGAGGCCGAATAAAACACATGGCTGAAAAACTGGTTGCCGAAAAATTGGTTGCTGTAAAAGGCATGAACGACATCCTGCCGCCGGATTCGGCACGCTGGGAATGGCTTGAAGAAAAAGTCCGCACTCTGATGGCGAACTACGCCTACCGTAACATCCGCACCCCGATTGTGGAGCCCACGCCGCTGTTCGTCCGCGGGCTGGGCGAGGTGACCGACATTGTTGAAAAGGAGATGTACTCTTTTGAAGACAAACTCAATGGCGAGGCGCTGACGCTGCGGCCAGAATGTACGGCGGCCGTGGTACGTGCCGTGGCTGAGCATTCCATGCTGTATGAAGGCGGCAAGCGCCTGTATTACATGGGGCCGATGTTTCGCCATGAGCGCCCGCAACGTGGACGCTATCGGCAGTTTCATCAAATTGGCGCGGAAGCACTGGGCTTTCCAGGTGCTGAGGTTGATGCGGAGCTGATTTTGCTCGCCAACGCACTGTGGATAGAACTCGGTTTGAAGGACGTCCATCTTGAACTCAACAGCCTGGGTCAGCCCGATGAGCGCAAGCTGCACCGTGCGGCGCTGGTCACTTATTTTGAAGCGCACAGCGACATGCTGGACGAGGAGGCCAAGCGACGCCTGCACAGCAACCCGCTGCGCTTGCTTGACAGCAAAAATCCGTCCATGCAGCCCATGCTCGAATCTGCGCCTCAGCTCATGGACTTTTTAGGAGATGCATCGCTTAGGCATTTCAACAGTGTCCGGGCAATGCTTGATGCCAATGGCGTGGCGTACCGGATCAACCCGCGCCTGGTGCGCGGCATGGACTACTACAACCTGACCGTTTTCGAGTTCGTGACGCACAGCCTGGGCTCTCAGGGCACGATTTGCGGGGGCGGGCGCTACGACTATCTCATTGAGCAAATCGGCGGCAAACCAGCACCAGCGGTCGGATGGGCGCTGGGGGTGGAACGTGTGCTGGAATTGATCAAGGCGCAGGGCAAAGACGTCCCCATGCCAATACCAGATGCCTACGCCGTGATCCCCGAAACTTCCGCCTTGCCAGTGGTTTTGAAGGTTTTGCAACAGCTCAGAGCCGCAGGCGTGAGCGTCCAGATGCATGCCGGCGTCAGCCTTGACAGTATGGGCAGCATGAAGTCGCAATTCAAAAAAGCCGATAACAGTGGCGCCCGATTTGCGCTGATTTTTGGCGGCGACGAGGTTGCGCAGGGTTTTGTTGCCGTCAAACCACTTCGGTCACCGGATGGCGGTGACAAAAACGACACGGCGCAGGTTCAAACCCTCTGCCGCCTGGACGACGTCGGGGCCTGGGCTCAAAACCTGCTTAGCTAAGACGACATTTGTGCCACTTGCTGGCACTCTACAATCAACCTATTCATTCAGCGCTGCTTTCAGGTGCTGATCCTCGATTTTCAAACAGACTTTTATGGCCAAACATCTCGACCTGGAAGAGCAGGAACAACTTGCCGAACTCAAGCACTTCTGGAAGCAGTACGGCAACCTCATCACATGGGTACTGATTGCTGTTTTCGGCACGGTTGCCGCCTGGAACGGCTACCAGTATTGGCAAAGTCGCCAATCTTCGCAAGCATCTGTCATGTACGACGAAGTTGACCGTGCGGTGCTGTCGGGCGATATGCCGCGTATGGAGCGTTCCCTCGCGGACATGCGAGACCGGTTTGGCGGCACGGTCTATGCAGACCAAGCGAGCCTTTTGGCGGCCAAAACCTATTACGAAAAGGGCAATGTTGATGCTGCGAAAGCGTCACTGACCTGGGTGACGGACAAAGCTGTCGATGAAAGCTACAAATCGATTGCCAGATTGCGCCTGGCCGGTATCCTGATGGAGACCAAAGCCTACGACGAGGCCTTGAAGGTGCTTTCCGGAACATTTCCAAAAGATTTTCTTCCTTTGGCCAGCGACAGGCGTGGCGATGTTTTTCTCTTGCAGGGCAAAAAAGCAGAAGCCAAGGCTGAATATGAAAAAGCCTACAAAGG
>JANMIH010000291.1:0-4760 GCA_031375685.1 Polaromonas sp.
AACCGCAGTCGATGCCACACCCCGCACGCTTGACCAGTTCCAATACTTTTGATTGGTCAGGTTGGTGACGCTGGCGTTCAAGCGCGTGGTTTTGGTAAAGCGCCACTGACCGCTCAAGTCATAAGTGGTGGATGCAGGCACGGCAAATTGCAGCGGCAGCGTCACAAGCTGCTGGCCGATGTCACTGGTTTTTTTAGCCGCATGGTGGGTGGCGTTCAGGCGTATGTCCCAACCGGCGGTTTCGTAGCGAACACCCGCGCTGAGCTTGGCTGGATCGATGGAGTCCAGTGGCAGCCCCGTGTTGTCGACCTTGCCGCGCGCCTCACCGTAAGAAAACGGCGTGCTCAGCTTGCCCATGCCCACTTTGCCCCAGTCCATTGAGCCCTTGACCTCAAAACCACTGATGGTGGCGTTGTCAATATTGACTGACTGAAACACGGTTGGGTTGGCTGCTGTGCCCGCACCCGAGACTTGGCGGCTGTCTTCAATCAAGTCCTTGAACTTACCTGTAAATACGGTGGCGTCCAGCGTCAACTGGTCAAGCCGTGCGCGTGCGCCGAACTCGAAGTTATTGCTTTTTTCTGGTTTGAGCGCACCGTTGGGAATGGTCTTGTAAAACGAGGTCACGTTTTCAAAAAACGCATTCACTTGGCCTGCATTGGGTGCCGTAAAACCGCTGGCGTAGTTACCAAACAGGCTCCATTGAGGAGACGCACGGAACACCACACCCAGTTTGGGCGAAACTGCCGAGCCCGACACCGCCACAACAGGAACAGGGAAGCCAGTAGTCGATGGCTTGATGCTGAAATTGTCGACCCGCACGCCGGGTGTGACGCTCCAGTTGCCCCCAATGATTTCGTCTTGCAAATACAGCGCTGAACTGGTCTCTACCGTGTCCGGGAAACGCTTAAGGGGAAATGTTTCGCCCGCAGGTGGCACAAGACCGGTTTGCAAATTAATGACCGTGGTTTGCGCGTAGTCCACACCGTAAGTTAATTTTTGGCTCCAGTCAGCAGACATGCGGATGGTTTTATCAGCCTGAGCGCTGACTTGCAGCGCACGCTCCTGGTAAGTGGTGTCGCGTACCCGGTCAGGTGACGTGTTGCGGTCTTCAAAAACATACTCACGCGAGTTGGTGTTTTGAAGGCTCAGCACCGTTTGCAGGTTGTCTGCCACCAAGGCATCCAGCTTGTAGCGGGCATCCCATGTCAACCGATTCCGGTTCATGGTGGTGAAAGCGTTGACATTGAGTGCCGCATTGGCAATGGCCGTGTTGGCGGCGATGGCCGCAGTTCTGGCTGCGGCTGGAGCGGCTGGAACCACCCTGACGTTTGCCAAGGGTAGCGTAGCTCGGGCTGTGAGTAACTCGTAATCCGTTTTTTTATCTACATACTCAAAAGTAATGACGTGCTTTTGTGAAGCCGTGGGCTGCAACACCAGCTTGGCAAGCGCTGCTTTACCGGCATCTTTTTGCGGGTTTGGCGTTGTACGCGTAGCGTTCACGGCACTGTTTTCGCCCCGATTGGACAACTCATTCCCGGCGCTGGTAGCGGCGCTGATTTGCCAGCTCACCACGTCGCTGGCACGCCCAGCCACAGTGGCCGACGCTGATTTTGTGTTGTCGTCACCGCTGTAGCTGAAGGTGGCCTTGCCACCCAGTGTTTTACCGTCCTTCAAAAAATCTGAAGGCTCGTAGGTGATGAAGTTCACCAGGCCAGCAATACCGTCAGAGCCATACAACGCAGAGGCCGGGCCCTTGATCAACTCGACCCGCTTGACCAGGTCAATCGACAGCGTGTCGCGGCCAAAAGCGTTCGAGCCAAAGCCATAAAAACGCGGTGCGCGAATACCGTCAACCAGCATCAACACCCGGTTGCCGTCCAAGCCGCGAATGTTAAAACCCGCGTTACCTTCGCGGCCAGTTGAAGTGCCTGCAACTGAAAATCGGGCGGGCGCTCGCCTGACAGACACGTTGGGAATGTCTTTGGCAATGTCCCGAATGTCCTGTAATTGCCCTTCTTCGATATCTTTGGCATTGATGACATCAATCGTCATGGGCAACTCGTCTACTGACTGCTCGTTACGCGAGCCGCTGATGACGACTTCTTTCAGTGTCACGGCCGCTACTTGGGCCGTAGGCGCGACGGGTTGCGTTTGAGCCTGGACGCCCAGCACCGACGACGCGCAAGCGACGCCCACCAGCCACGACAACGGCCTGGGCGAAAAAGGAAGAGATAAGTGAAGCGGTCGAAATATTGCCACGGTGAAGCCTTTTGACAGTTAATAAAACTGCTGGCTGCATGGGCCAAAACTGCTCCGCAAAAGAGGTTTGGCTGTGTGGCTAGCGATGAAAAGTAATGTGGCTTTAATGAAGCCAAAACTTATTATATGAGAATGATTCGCATTTGTAAATAGATGCTGCTTACCCATACGACCTGGTCAACAAATGATCCGTGATGAATCATTAGACCGTTCGCCCTGAGCCTGTCGACGGGCAGCCGTGCATAAGCCTATTGATCCGGCCTTGTGAACTATGAACCGTTCGCCCTGAGCTTGGTCGTTGGGTTTCGACAAGCTCAACCCGAACGGAAAAAGCTATTGGACAATCTCGGACGATTGATCCTCTTGAACAGTGAAGCATTCGACCTGCGCCTGGTTGAAAGGCGTCGAGCAAGTTCAAAGCGAATGGGTTTTTGACTCTGTAGCAACTCGTGCCAGACCCATAAAAACAATATGGGGGCAGTTTTATTTCAGCCTCAAATGACAATGATTCGCGTTACTAGTTTACAATCCAAAGGTTAGCAAGCCAACAACGGGACACGTTCAAGCCAGCAAGAAACTTTCTGACTTTTACCTGCCGTGGCCTCTAAAACCCTCAAAAAAACTGCTTTTCAAGCATCAAATCAGCCTTTAGCCCAATCAAATCGGGCGCAAGCAGCTATTAAATTAATAGCAATATTCACACTCACACCGCTGGCTCTGTGCGCTGCGCAACTGGCGCACAGCCAAACCCTGCCGCCAGTCACCATCAAGTCCAGCGCGGATGACGGTTATTCCCCCGCTGCCAGCAGCACGGCTACCAAAGGCAGCGCGGCGCTGCGCGACATTCCGCAATCGGTCAATGTCATCCCGGGGCAGTTGCTCAAAGACCAGGCGGCTCGGTCGATGGAAGATGCGCTTAAAAACGTCCCTGGCGTGGCGCTTAGCCACGGAGACGGTCAGCGTGACCAGGTCACGATTCGGGGATTCAGCGCTATTGCGGACCAGTTTGTCGATGGCGTGCGGGACGATGCGCTGTACTTCAGGGATTTGTCAAATATTGAGCGGATTGAAGTGCTCAAGGGCCCATCAGCCGTGCTGTACGGGCGTGGCTCGTCGGGCGGACTCATCAACCGGGTGACGAAAAAACCGATATTTGGCGAAAACACGGGCGATGTGACGCTGAACATGGGCAGTTATGGCTTGAAGCGCGTGTCCAGCGACATCAACCTCAAGCTGGGCGACGCAGTCGCCTTCAGGCTCAATTTGGCCAAAGAAGACTCCGACAGCTATCGCAGTCAGCAGTTTATTGACCGTCACAGCATTGCGCCGTCGCTGGCTTTCAAAATCAGCGCCGACACTGACCTGTTGCTCCAATACACCAACGCCAAAGACAAGCGGGTGACTGACTTTGGCATTCCTGCGCTGAATGGCAAACCAGTTGATGTGGCTGTTGGCACGTACTACGGCTCAAGCAAAGCACGTGAAGACGACACCAGCACCAGCAATGTCAACTCATATGCCGCCGTGCTGGACCACCGATTTAGCCAAGACTTCAGCATCAAAAACACCACCCGTTTGTATGACTACAAGCTGGATCGGTTCAACACCCTGTCGAACGGCAACACCAACCCAACAGCGCTGACGGTGCAGCTTAGCCGCAGCGCGATTTTCAGGGACGAAACGGGCTGGTTCAATCAGACCGACTTGACCTACAAAACCACACTGGGCGGCATGAAGCATGAAATTTTGTTTGGCGCTGAAGTCGGTCAGCAAAAACGGCGGTCGCAGTCCGTCTCAGCGGGCACGATTGCTACGGTGCCCCTCTTCAACCCCGGCAAAGTGGTTGCGCCTGCATTTACCGCCGCGCAACTCAATGCGGCCTCCGCCATCCCCAGCCACACCTTGCAAGACATATTTGGCCTTTACGTGCAAGACCAGGTTACGTTGGCCAAAGACTGGAAGGCCTTGGCAGGCGTGCGGTTTGACCAGTTCAAGCAGCGCACCCGGTTTGACCGCGTGAACGCGCCACTGGAGCGCACCGACAACAGCGTCAGCCCGCGCGCTGGCTTGGTGTGGCAGCCCAGCGAGTCGCAGTCTTACTATGCGTCTTACGGTCGCTCGTTCCAGCCGTCGGCTGAAACCTTTGCACTGGCCGCCAACAACACGGCCAACGCACCTGAGATCACCCGCAACCTGGAAATCGGCACCAAGCTGGACTTTTTAAACGGTGCGTTGAGCGTGAACGCTGCCCTTTTTAACTTGCAGCGCACCAACATCAAAAACACCGACCCAGCCAACCCCACGCTGTCGATCAACGCGGGCACGCAGCGCACCAACGGGCTGGAGCTAACCGCCAACGGTCGCTTGCCCTACCGCTGGGACATCAGCGCAGGCTACAGCTACATGGACGGCAAGATGGTGCACTCGGTGGCCAGCATCAACACGCAGCAAATCCCTGTGGTGGCCGTGTCTGCACTGGGCAAAGTCCCATCGCTCAC
>JANMIH010000322.1:0-1563 GCA_031375685.1 Polaromonas sp.
CTCAAGCGGGTGCAGCAGGTTCCAGCGCTCGACATCCTGGCCATCGCGCGCCAGCTCATTAAAGCTCGGGCAGCTCCAGACGCTGGCAGCAACGCCCCACTCTTTCTCCAGCAACGCCTGTGCTGCAATCGATTCGCGCAGGATAGTGCCAGAGCCGAGCAGTTGCACGCGAGGTGAAGGTGTCGAGGCGCCCTTCGTTGGCACGGCCCCCTCCTTGCACAGGTACATGCCCTTGATGATCTGCTCTTCGGTGCCGGCAACCAGGCCCGGCATGGCGTAGTTTTCGTTCAGCAGCGTCAGGTAAAAATACACGTTGTCCTGCTTTTCCACCATGCGTTTGAGGCCATGGTGCAGGATCACACCGACTTCATGCGCAAAGGTTGGGTCATAGCTGATGCAGTTGGGAATGGTGCCAGCCATGATGTGGCTGTGGCCGTCTTCGTGTTGCAGGCCTTCACCGTTCAATGTGGTGCGGCCAGATGTGCCGCCCAAAAGGAATCCGCGCGCTTGCATGTCACCCGCAGCCCAGGCCAGGTCGCCCACGCGCTGAAAGCCGAACATCGAGTAATACACGTAAAACGGAATCATGATGCGGTTGTTGGTGCTGTAGCTGGTGGCCGCCGCAATCCAGCTGCTCATGCCGCCCGCTTCATTGATGCCCTCTTGCAGGATCTGGCCTTTTTTGTCTTCCTTGTAATACATCACCTGGTCTTTATCAACCGGGGTGTACTGTTGGCCATCGGGGTTGTAAATACCAATCTGGCGGAACAAGCCTTCCATACCAAAAGTACGCGCTTCGTCGACCAAAATCGGCACGACGCGCGGGCCCAGCGCCTGGTCACGCAGCAGTTGCGTCAAGAAACGCACATAGGCTTGCGTGGTTGAAATCTCGCGGCCTTCAGGCGTGGCTTCCATCACTGACTTGAAGGAATCCAGCGCAGGCACCGTAAAGCTTTCATCGGCCTTGGTACGGCGGTGCGGCAGGTAGCCACCCAGCGCTTTGCGGCGCTCATGCAAGTAGCGCATTTCGGGCGTGTCGTCAGCCGGTTTGTAAAACGGAATGTCAGCCAGCTGGCTGTCTGGAACCGGGATATTGAAACGGTCACGGAAGGCTTTGATGTCTTCGTCTGACAGCTTTTTGGTCTGGTGGACGTTGTTTTTGCCCTCACCGATTTTGCCCATGCCAAAACCCTTGACGGTCTTGATCAGCAGCATGGTGGGCTGGTCTTTGTGTTTGACGGCTGAGGCAAACGCGGCGTAAACCTTTTTTGAGTCATGGCCACCGCGGCGCAGGTCAAAAATTTCCTCGTCGCTCATGTGCGCGACCATCTCGAGTGCCTTGGGGTGCTGGCCGAAAAAGTGCTTGCGCACGTAAGCGCCGTCATTGGCCTTCATGGCCTGGTAGTCGCCATCCAGCGTGTCCATCATGATTTTTTTCAGGATGCCGTCCTTGTCGCGCGCCAGCAGCGGGTCCCAGCCTGAGCCCCAGAGCAGCTTGATGACGTTCCAGCCCGCGCCTCTGAATTCGCCTTCGAGCTCTTGCACGATCTTGCCGTTGCCGCG
>JANMIH010000325.1:0-2102 GCA_031375685.1 Polaromonas sp.
CTTCCGCCAGGCCGGCGAGGGGGGTGCAACCCTGTGTGAGCTGGGCGGCACGGGCACCGAGATGACCGAGCACATGGTCACCGAAACCCTGATTCGCAGCATGTACGCGTATTGGAAGAAAATAATGTAACTACTCAGCTCACCCTGCAAAGCAAGGTTGAATCGTCTGGCGGTTAAACACGCTGACCAGGCAGGCAAACAGGTTGGCCTGTTGCTTGTGCATGGTTGCCAGATATGAGCGGATCGCAAAGAACGTGTCGGCACCGTGGGCGGTTCGAAAGCAGCCCGATATCTTTTGTTTGACCTTTGCCATGCGCAGCGCCTGCTCGGCCAGGTTGTTGGTAAACGGCACACCCGCATCCGTCGTGAAGCGCCACACATCCTGGCGATACTCGCGCAGGCGCTTGAGCAAGTTCACCGCCTTGGATTGCCTGAGCTTGCCTCTGCTGCCCAAGCCCACATCCTGCGATGTACCCGTGCGCAGGTTCGGTGGGTTAAACGCTTCACCGCGCTCCAGCAAGATGCTCCATTGGCTCTCAAACCAGGCTTGGCGCGCCTGCGGTAACGGCCCCCCTGCCAGATCCACTTCCTTGAGCGCTTGCAGCAACAGATCAATCATCTCCTGCGCCCAGCAGTCCCACATCTTCTGGTTGTCCTGTTCGTGGATGTACACCAGCTCGCGGATGTGGTGGGCGTTGCACAGGCTGTGCGTGCAGTCCAGCCCTTTGTAGCTGATCAGCCCATCATGCACCAGCACGCCCTTGATGCCTTGCAGCAGCCCCAGCGCCTCAAAGGCAATCGCCCCGCGCTTGGGGTGCGGGGCCAGCCAGGTCAATGTGGCGGTGACGGCGCAGTGCAACCAGTGCAGTTTGCTGGCGATGCGAATGCCGGTTTCATCGGCATGCACGACGGCGCAGGCCTGCACCGCGCAGGCGATGGCCGCCACCGTAGGGCGCAAGGCCCAAGCGGCTTCCTGGGCAAAGCTTTGAATGCTGGCCTGGGACAGCTGCGCGCCGTACAGGTCTTGCATGAGGGCGGCTGTGCGCGCCAGGGGTACCAGGTGGTATTGGTTCAGATGCACGGCCATGGCTTTGACGCTGGCACCATATTGCGCCGGTGCATTGACGCCTTGGGGCCAGGCACCCAGGTGTACGGCCCCGCAGGTGCAGGTTGAGCGCATTTGTTGATGGGCCACGGTGCGCATGGCCAGCTTGGGTAGCTCCAAGACTTGGCGGGTTTCGACAATCGTGTGGTCTTGCAGCGCCCGGTGGCAGACGCTGCAATGGGTATCGGGTTGATGCACGATGGCTTCATCGACGCGCGCACTTTGGCGAAGTGTGTTGCCACTGTGGCCCTTTTGGCCGCCGCTGGGGTTTTGGCCAGGCGTGCGCAGTGACTTGGGTGCAGGCTTGGCCCAGCCGTCGCTGGATGGGGGTTTGCTGGAGTTTTTGCTGTTCAGCGCCAATCGGCCTTCCAGGTGCGTGATGCGCTCTTGCATGACGCGCATTTGCGTCATGAGATCCAGCACTTGTTGCTGCAACGGCCATAACGTTCTGATCAGCTCATCCTTTTGCGCGTGGCTGAGTTGGCTGAGATCGGGCAGGTTTAGCATCAGAGCCGATTGTTACTCACTATTTCATAGCAAATCCACGGTTGACTTTATTGGGAGCTGAGTAGTTACCATAAACCGGCTGTTTAACCCTAGGCCTTCAGTCTGCAGACCTCAAAAACAGCCGATACGCCGGATTCAGCGTCTCTTCCACCCACGGGTAGCCCAACCCGGCCAAAAACTGCGCGAACAGGTTGTGGTCTTTCGGGGGAACCTGCACACCCACCAGAATGCGGCCGTAGTCTGCCCCCTGGTTGCGGTAGTGAAACAGGCTGATGTTCCAGTTGGGCTGCATGGCAGCCAGAAATTTCATCAAGGCACCCGGCCGCTCGGGGAACACAAAGCGCAGCAGCCGCTCGTCGTGCGCCAGTGCCGAATGACCACCGACCATGTGGCGAATGTGTTCCTTGGCCAGCTCGTCATGCGTCAAATCAATGGCGTCAAAGCCGTGTTTGCTGAAGCTCGCCGCGATTTGGGCGCTCTCGCCCTTTGC
>JANMIH010000352.1:0-3238 GCA_031375685.1 Polaromonas sp.
AAATGCGTGACCCCATGAACCCATCAGCACCGGACGGATCACCTGTAGGGTGAAATACGCAAAAATGGCAAAGCCAAATGCAACCGGGACATGCAAGCCCATTCCCAGTTTGCGACAAATTTCGACCTCTCGAAGTGCCCAGGATACAAAGGCACCCAATGCGCAAACCGTGATGACCTGCCAGAGTCCACCGGCCATCATGGGCGCCATGTTCAGGCCATTAGAAATGTCAGGTGGCGCGATATTGATCTGCCAGGGATTCCAGGTAGGTCCCATGGCTGCGCCCCACATGATCATGGCGGTTCCCACCAGGGTAAAAAACGCTGTGGAGATTCCAAAAAAGCCAACGTAAAACGGACCGACCCAAAAGTCGAACAAGTCACCCCCAATCAGGGTGCCGCCGCGTACGCGGTACTTTCTTTCAAAACTGAGCATGGCCATGTTGGCTCCTCGAACCTGACGCGTGGCTGGACGCGCCCGGAAATAATTAGTTGTTCAAAAACTTTGTACTACAGGGGTGCGCGAAGCAGGCTGAATTAGCCTGACTTCGCTCACCGCATCGGAGGCAAAAAAGCCGCCGTTATTTTGAAGGTGGCATGGCTGCGTTTTGCGCAGCTTTAGCAGCCTTCACCGTGTCTGGATGCCACGTGTTGAGGTTGTATCGATCTGTACTGAGTTGAACCAGATGGATCGATGTGCATGTAAAGGCAATGATCAAGCCTGTGAAAATGATGCCCTTGCGGGGATCAACGAGACGCCAAATTCTCCACATAATGTTTCCTTTAGTTGAGTTGAGAAATCACGGTGTACACAGCCGACTTCACGCTGCCCAACATCGGTTGTGATCCTTCTGCCCCCGGCAGCCAGTTACGCCAATCCATGAAAAGCATCTGGCCCAACATTGCAAGCAATAAAAAGACGCAGAAAAGAACAAGGTACAGGTAGCGAAACTCCTTGAATGGAGCTTGCGAAACGCTGAGCGGTTGTTGAGCATGTAAATAAGCCATATTTATCTCCGTGAGTAGGTTCTAAGGGTTCTTAGAACCAGGGACGCCAGATCCAAGTCAGGCTATGCGCAAGCAATGCACCAGCAGCAAACAGCAGGTAACCCTGGATGTAGTACTTGTGAAATTCTTGGCACTCTTGATCAGACAATCCGGACGGACTTGTAGCTTGATTCATAGTCGATTTCCTTACTTAAAAAGCCTTGCGGCCAACACCTTGCCCGTGGACAAGGAACGAATTGCCACAGCAAAATTGCTGTGGCGAACTTGCATTCAGGCAAGCCTGAATACTTGTAAGGTAACTCGAGGTGGTGGTGCTGCAGGTCATGCAGACACCTCCACTTTTGAATGCCCGAACAATTCTGAAAGCCGCTCAACCTCAACACTTGAACGGCCTGACTGGCGTGCGTCGCGCTCGGCGCGATCTCGCATTTGTTTGGCAGCAGAAATACGAACCAACACCGGCTCGGCTTCAATCAGTGCCTCAAGCAGCGCATGCGCCTCATCACTCCACGATATAGGCTTGTCAGCGTTGACGCGGCTTGGTGTGGCGTCAATCTTGTCCAGCTCAGTGCCCAGCGGCAAGATGTGAAACAGCGCATCAAACAGCGCGTTGCAAAACTCTTGAATCAGGTAGGTTGCACCGGCATAGCCCATGAACGGCGTACCGGTATGGCGGCGAATAATCGGCAGCGGAAACGAGGCAGGAATAAACGTCGCCTTCATCATGCCGCCACCACCGCATTCGGCCAGATACATGCGTTCGTTGTAGCTGCCGTACATCACCAGCGGTGTTTTGGTGGCAGTCAAACGGCGCACTTCTGCGTTGTCAGTCTTGGCGCCGGGGCAACGCGCAATGGCAAAGTTGCAAGGCAAACCCATTTCGTCTTCAAGAAAGTGGCGAATACCGCGTGTGTAGGTTTCATTGGCCACCACGGCAAAGCTGGCGGTGCCAAAGAAGTCCTGCGTCACGGAGCGCCACAAGTCCCAAATTGGCTTGATGGTGGTGTGCTTTTCGCGTTCAATGAAGGGTTCAGGGTCAATACCCAATAACTCGCCGAGCTTGCGTAAAAACTTGGTCGTGCTGTGCAGGCCAATCGGCGCTTGCAGGTAGGGGCGCTCCAGCGCCTCGCACAGCATGCGGCCAAACTCCCGATACATGCAGATGTTCACGTCGGCTTCAACCAGGCGCGACACATCAGCCAGATGGCTACCGAGCGGAAATACCATGTTGATTTCAGCGCCAATGCCTTGGACCAGGCGACGAATCTCGGCCAAATCACTCGGGCTGTTGAAAGTGCCGTAACTGGGGCCAATGATGTTGACCCTGGGTTTTTCACCGGGGGCACGTTCAGCCGCAGGTTTGCGTGCCGGCACGTGTTTCAGACCGTACTCCGACCACAACCAGAACATGGCACGGTTGGCACATTGCCACTGGTCTTCGTCGATGGTGCGAGGCAAGAACCGCTGGATATTCGTGCCTGCTGGCGTGACGCCTCCACCAATCATTTCGGCAATCGACCCAGTCACCACCACGGATGGAAGATCCGGATCAAGTGCCGCATGGGCACGACGCATGGAGCCTTCTGTGCCTTCGCGGCCCAGTTGCTCTTCTGCCAGACCTGTGACCACAATCGGCAACTCATGGGGGGGTAGCGCATCGGTGTAATGCAGCACAGACGTGACAGGCAAATTTTCACAACCCACGGGCCCGTCAATTACCACCTGCAGACCCTTGATGGCGGTAAACACATACACCGCACCCCAATAGCCGCCTGCACGATCGTGGTCAAGGACTAACATCAGAATGTCCGCCCGGCCGCCCGAAGGACATTACGCCCCCTCGGGGGGCAGTGAACGAAGTGAGTGTGGGGGCTCATACCATCTCTTCCGCTTTGCGCTTCTTGGCCATCTTCTCGGCCAGTCTGCGTTGTTCGGCTTTGAATTCAGGGCGGTCTTTCGGGATGCCTTGCGCAGCCTCCCACACGCCTGTCGAGTGGCCGGTACCTGCCGAGCCAAAAAACTCTTTCATTTGCTCAAAGCGGGCCTTGTTACCAATCGCTGCATTGACAACGGTAGCCAACGAGCCTGCACCTGCGGGCCCCATCAAGGGACGGGCTGAAATCAGATTGGTGAAATACAGCGATGGAATCATCAGCTCTTTGGCGGCTTGCACGACTGGCGTGGTGCCAATCGCCAAATCTGGCTTGAATTCATGTACCGCAGCCAGGTCC
>JANMIH010000430.1:0-3199 GCA_031375685.1 Polaromonas sp.
TGACCCACGGCCCAGCGGCTGCACTGGGTGGGCAGAGGACCAAGGCGCGTTTGAAGACGGAGGGGTCCGTCACATCACTGACCAGTTTGGTTTCAGGCAAGCTCACACCCGCATCGCGATAAGCGGTGTTGAGAGTTTGAATCGCACTGTGAACAACAACAGGCGCAATCGATGCATCCAACCCGCTCAAAATACGCTGTGCCTTGCCAAAGCTGTAGCACATCAGTACGCTGGCTCTGCCGACAGCCGCATTGGCCGCCCACCAGGCGTTGATTTCTGCAAACACCTCGGCATCAGGTCGCCAGCGGTAAATCGGCAAACCGAAAGTGGACTCGGTGATAAACACATCGCAGGGAACCGCTTCAAACGGGGCGCAAGTCGCGTCAGGAGCCACCTTGTAGTCACCACTGGCCACCCAAGTCTGACCGCCGTGTTGCAAACGCACCTGGGCAGAACCCAGCACATGGCCTGCAGGATGCAGCGACACAGTCACACCGTTGTGCGTGACCACCTCGCCATATTGCACGGCTTGCAGTGCAATGCCCTGGCCCAAGCGCGAGCGCAACACGCCTTCTGCCGGGGCTGCAGCCAGGTAGTGGCCGTGGCCAGTACGTGCATGGTCAGCGTGGGCGTGGGTGATCACAGCGCGATCAACGGCACGCCACGGGTCGATGTAAAAATCGCCGGGCGGGCAATACAGGCCTTCCGGCCCTTGAACGATTAAATCTTGCATAGGGGAAGGCTTAGTAGCGCTTGCCTGTCACCCAGAGCAATCCACGCATCACACCGTAAGCAAACCAGTCCAGCATGCGGTGGGCGACGGGCCTTTGGGAATGTGCCAGCAGGTTAATTCGGCCCTCTTGCAGGGCAACAGCATTCAAAAGACAGCCCCGCAATTCGTTGGCAAACGCCGCGCCTTCAATCACCACATTGGCCTCACGCGCCAGGAGCAAGCTCAAGGGATCCAGATTTGACGAACCGACCGTTGCCCAATGACCGTCAATCACCGCCACCTTGGCATGCAGAAAGCTCTTGGCGTAGGCATGGATTTCAACACCCTCTTTCAACAACGCGTCAAACACGGGTCTGGATGCGTGGTACTGCATGAAGTATTCATACCTGCCTTGAAGCAGCACCGTGACTTTGACACCCCGCCGGGCCGCGCCAATCAGCGCCCGGCGGAGTTTGCCACCGGGTAAAAAATAAGCGTTGGCAATCAAGATTTCTTTCCTGGCATGACCAATCGCTTTGAGGTAACTTTTTTCAATGCTGCTGCGGTTACGCAGGTTGTCCCGCAGCACCAGCGCAGCATGAACAGTGGGTGTGTTGCCACCCGCCTCAGCCGGGGGGACAGGTACCAATTCACCAAGGGTGCGACCGCCATAACCTGCTGCTTTGAACTCCTCCCATGCAACGCTTAAGTGGCGCTGGCGCGCACTGTAGCCAGCCTGTACACGCCACCACAGCAGCGTGACAGCCTCAGCCGCATCCATGGCCAGCGGGCCCGTGGCTGAAATGGCAAAGTCAAACCGGGGCTCAGCCAATGCCCCATGGTTGGGGTCATAAAAATCGTCCAGCACATTGATGCCGCCGCAAAACACCCTCTGCTGGTCTATCACGCACAGCTTGCGGTGCAACCTTCGCCAGGCAAGTGGCTGCAACAAGGACCAATTAGAGGCCAGGGGGGAGTACACACACCATTGCACGCCCGCACTGCGTATTTTTTCCTGCCACTCGGGGGGCAGTGGGTGCGAGCCAATGCCATCGACCAGCACCTGCACCGTCACCCCACGCTGTGCCGCGCGAATCAGGGCGTTGGCCACATCAGCACCCGCACCAAAAACATCGAACAGGTAAGTCTCCATCTGCACCCAGGCAGTGGCACCATCAACTGCTTCAATGAGTGCAGGGAAATACTCCCGACCGCCTTGAAACAGACGCAGATTTTCAGCGATGTGTCTGGCTCTTTTATCGGGATGGCGGCTTGGCTTCATCACCGAAGGTTACGTTATAAATCGGGACAACATCAGTATTGCCTCTGCGTTCGAGGGTGAATAGCAGGCATCCGCTGCCGCGCGGTAAGGCAGCCATTGAAAGGCAGTGTGCTCGGCAGGGCTCAGCTTCATTGGCGTTCCGGCGGGTACACACAAACTAAAGACATGTTCAGTGTTGCGGGTGACGCCGGGTGCATAGCGGTGCTGCCAGGCGGGGTAAATATCGTAAACATTGGACACAGCCCAATCCACGAAGCGGCCAGCGTCGGCCTGAATACCCGTTTCTTCATGCACTTCACGACGGGCTGTGTCGAGAAGCGACTCGCCTTCAGCGTCTTTGGAGCCAGTGACGCTTTGCCAAAAGCCAGGATGGTCTGCGCGTTCAATCAGCAGCACATCAAGCGCTGGCGTGTGGATAACGACCAGCACGGATTCAGGTATTTTGAAGTTCTTCATGACTCCCCACTACCTGCCGTTGCCAGCTTTCACAAATGAAGACTAGGCCGCCGCTGGCGCACGCAGACGAATGTGAAGTTCTTTCAACTGCTTCTCATCCACCGGGCTGGGCGCATGCGTCAGCAGACACTGGGCGCGCTGGGTTTTCGGGAAGGCAATCACGTCGCGGATGGACTCTGCGCCGGTCATCATGGTCACGATGCGGTCCAGGCCAAAGGCCAGACCACCGTGAGGGGGCGCGCCGTATTGCAGTGCGTCTAGCAAAAAGCCAAACTTTTCTTGCGCTTCTTCCGGGCCAATCTTGAGCGCGTCAAACACCTTGCTCTGCACATCGACTTGGTGAATACGCACCGAGCCGCCACCGAGCTCCCAGCCATTGAGCACCATGTCATAGGCCTTGGCGATGCATTTACCCGGGTCAGTATCCATCCAGTCTTCGTGGCCGTCTTTGGGCGCGGTGAAGGGATGGTGTACAGCACTCCAGCGGTTGTTGGCTTCGTCATGCTCGAACATGGGAAAGTCCACCACCCACAATGGCTTCCAGCCTGCCGTGAACAGGCCCAGCTTTTTGCCCAGGGCGCTCAAGCCGACCTTCAAACGCAGTGCGCCAATACTGTCGTTGACGATTTTGGCCTTGTCAGCACCAAAGAACAGCAGGTCGCCGTTGGCTGCGCCTGTGCGCTTCAAAATTTCAGCAATGGCTGCATCGTGGATGTTTTTGACGATGGGGCTTTGCAGGCCTTCCTTGC
>JANMIH010000469.1:0-1786 GCA_031375685.1 Polaromonas sp.
CGCGGCTGAACAAACTCAGCTCCATACCGGCAGTGCCTTGCGTCACGCCGTCGCACATGGCGGGCACGCCGCCAGCGACTTGCGCAGTAGCCCCGTGCTTGCGGGCCTCGACTTTGATCAAGTCCGGGTAGTTTTTCATCGGCGTGTGCGCCGACAGCATGTCGTTGTAGGCCGTCACGATGCCGATGTTGGGCGCGCGGTCAGCCACAATTTTGAAGCGGTCATCCGCTGGGCTGCCTGCAACCGCGTGCGCCAGGTTGGCGCAGCCCATGCGGTCAGCGCTGCGGTCGCGTGTGGCGGCTGCATCAATTTGCGCCAGGTAAGCGCTGCGCCGAGTGCGGCTGCGTTCAGTGATGCGGGCCGTGACGTGAGCCACGACTGGGTGCATGGCTACAAGATTTGGGTGGGCAAGTGATGCCATGGGATAACCTTTTCATGACGACAGGTAACTTAATTACAAGCCTCATGGTAACTGGTTACCGACTCTTTGCGGTGGCGAAAGTTACCAGTTGGTTACTGAATGCACCTGGCCACACTAGCACTTACTGCAGTGCCACTTCAACGCGTCGCGCTTCGGCGTCGCTGCCGCTGGCTTTCAGTTCTTCAGGCTTTTTAAGTTCAATCTTGTCGTCTGTTACGCCAGACATTTTCAGCGCATCACGCACGGCAAAGGCGCGCAGCTTGGCCAGTTCAGCATTTTTGGCAGCACTGCCGGTGGCATCGTGGTAGCCAGAAATCACCAGTTTTTTGCCATCCTTCGCGCCTTTGATGACGTCAGCCAGTGCGGCATTGGCACCGGTGGCCAGCTCGGACTTGCCAGATGCAAAATAAAACTTCACCACACCGTTTTCAACTTTGACACTGGCGGCATCCATCGCGTTTTGAGCCGTATCGACAAGGGCTGCTGCAGGCGCAGCAGCAATAGCAGTTTTAGGCGCTGCGGCCATCTTGCCGCGCTGGTACACGCCGACGCCTACCACCAGTGCAATCACCAAGGCGACCAAGCCGAACACCACCCACAACACCAAGCCTTGTTGGCTATCATCATCTTGAGACATTGCTTTACTTTCGATTTATAAACAGCCCGTATTGTAAAGTCTGACCGTGACCACACTGCACAAAATACCTAACCCAGCACACTCGCTAGAGGCCATCAAGAGCCAATGGGGCGGCAAACATGATTTGTGGATTTTTGGTTATGCGTCACTGATATGGCGGCCTGAGTTTGAGTTTGCCGAGCAGCGCTTTGCAACGACCAGCGGCTACCACCGGGCGCTCAAAATGTGGAGCACCTACAACCGGGGCACGCCAGAGCGGCCAGGCCTGGTATTTGGACTGCTGCCAGGCGGCAGTTGCAAAGGCATGGTGTTTCGTATCCCGCGCGCCAAAGTAGCCGCCGCATTGCCGCCGCTTTGGGAGCGCGAAATGCCCAACGCCGTGTACGACCCGAAATGGCTGCGCTGCCAGACGCTGCACAACGGGCAAAAGCACTGCGTCACGGCGCTGGCGTTTACCTTGTCAAAGCGCAGCCCTGACCACACCGGCGAGTTATCTCATGAGGTGTACCGCAAAATATTTGCCGAAGCATCTGGCCGCTACGGCAGCACTAGAGACTACGCGCAACAAACCAACGACGGCTTGCGCAAGGTGGGCATCCATGACCGGGCGCTGGGTGAATTGCTCAAACGGGTTTGTGACTGAGCAAGAAGGCTTCAGCCCGCGCAAGGTCGTCCAGCGTGTCCACATCCATCACGCAGCCTGCATCATCCACGTCATATATATATAT
>JANMIH010000513.1:0-8897 GCA_031375685.1 Polaromonas sp.
GTAGACCTATCTTCGTACCTACTACCGCGACGACACCAAGCCCACAGGCTGGAACAACCTCGCTTACCCAAACTCTGCCATGCCCCATGTACTCTGGGAAATGCAGGGCGAACGCAAGCCTGTCTACGCTGAGGTTATGCAGCATGGTCATAAGGTCTCTGTCTTAAAAGGGTGGGAGCAGGTTTCGCCCGGCACCATGACTTCATTGCAGTTTGACCAGTCCATGGGTGATTTGGTGGGATTTTTGCAATGGATGTCTGAGCCATCGCAAAATAACCGCGTACAAATTGGCGTGTGGGTGCTGATGTTCTTGCTGCTCTTCACCTTCGTCGCTTGGCGTTTGAACGCAGCGTTCTGGAAAGACGTCAAGTAAGTTTTCTCGCCAGAATCGCAGGTTCTGGCATCTTCTAGAGTGGGCGCTTGTCGTGTGTCCACTCCTTTGCATTTAGGAGTTCCGAATCATGATGGTCCTTTATTCAGGCACAACCTGCCCTTACTCACATCGCTGCCGGTTTGTGCTGTTTGAAAAAGGCATGGACTTTGAGATTCGCGATGTCGACCTTTACAACAAGCCCGAAGACATCAATGTCATGAACCCTTACGGCCAGGTACCGATTCTGGTTGAGCGTGATCTGATTTTGTATGAGTCGAACATCATCAACGAATACATTGACGAGCGCTTTCCACACCCTCAACTGATGCCTGGCGACCCAGTTGACCGCGCCCGTGTGCGTCTGTTTTTGCTGAACTTTGAAAAAGAGCTGTTTGTACATGTCAGCACCCTGGAGTCGCGTGCCGCCAAAGGCAATGACAAGGCGCTTGAAAAAGCCCGTTCGCACATCAAAGACCGGCTGACACAGCTGGCTCCAATATTCTTGAAAAACAAGTTCATGTTGGGTGACAACTTTTCAATGCTGGATGTGGCCATTGCGCCGCTGCTGTGGCGGCTGGACTATTACGGCATTGACCTGTCGAAAAATGCTGCGCCACTGCTGAAATATGCTGAGCGCATTTTTTCGCGTCCCGCTTACATTGAGGCGTTGACTCCGTCAGAAAAAGTGATGAGAAAGTAATCTTTGATTGTTTCTTGATTTATGAATGCGCCAGACACGACATCTACCCGCCCGTACCTGATCCGGGCGCTGTATGAATGGTGTACCGACAACGGTTTGACGCCTTACGTCGCCGTGTCGGTAGACGATTCAGTTCAGGTGCCGCGCGAGTACGTGAAGAACAACGAGATTGTTTTGAACATCAGTTTTGATGCGACCTCATCGCTCAAGCTGAGCAATGACTTTATCGAGTTCAAAGCCAGATTTGCTGGCAGCTCACGCGACATCATGGTGCCCATGGAGCGGGTGATTGCTATCTACGCACGAGAAAACGGTCAGGGCATGGCCTTCCCGATGGGTACGGCACCGCAGGCGGAGAACACGCCAGCACCCCTGGCTTCGGTGAATCCTCCACATGGTGAAGTCGAGAATAAAGTTGTGCAATTGGTGCCTGCTGAAGACCCGGAATCTCCCGCGCCACCCAAGCCTCCTCAAGGCCCGCGTCCCGCCCTCAAACGCGTCAAGTAACCGGATCGAGTCAAGACTTCAAGTAAAATAAAATTCGTGCCGATTTAGCTCAGTTGGTAGAGCAACCGCCTTGTAAGCGGTAGGTCATCAGTTCGATTCCGATAATCGGCACCACAACACTCCCTCATATTTCCACATTTTAGGGAAGTTAGCGGGAAAACAGGGGTAAATTACACCCCTATGTTCTTGAAGTTCCACGCCAAATGGAACCAAAAGAACATCCGACCCCTAAAATTTCCCCATCAAAATCCCTAAATGGCCACGCCGCGCAAGACCTCCAAAGGCACCTGGTCAATTCAGATCGAGGTGGCCGGGCAGCGTCCCAGCTCCACGCACGCCACGAAAAGCCAAGCACTCGCATGGGCTGCGGCAAAAACCATTGAACTGAAGCTGCAAGCCAGTGGCCAGATCGGCACAATCAAGACGCTGGGCGACGCGCTGCAACGGTACTCAGACGATGTCGCACCCAGTCACAAAGGCTGGCGCTGGGAGATGGTGCGGCTTGCGGCATACCAAAAGCCTGATTCACGCCTGCCCATCAAAAAACGCCTGTCGGACTTGACCACGGCGGATATGAGTGCATGGCGGGATGCGCGGCTGGCGGTGGTGTCACGCGGTACTGTGCTGCGCGACATTGGCCTGCTATCGGCTGTATTTGAGGCCGCAAGGCTTGAATGGGGCTGGCTACAGGTCAACCCCTTGACCAACATGCGCAAGCCGTCAAGCCCGGCGCATCGTGAGATTGTGCTGACGGGCGTTCAGATTCGCAAAATGCTACGCGCCTTGGGCTACGAGCCGGGTGTACCGCGCTCAGTCGGCCAGGCCGTGGGGCTGTGCTTTTTGACGGCCTTGGCCACGGGCATGCGCGCCGGGGAACTTTGCGGGTTGACGTGGGACAGGGTGCATCAAACCCATGTTGTCCTGCCTGACACCAAAAACGGTAAGCGCCGGGACGTGCCGTTGTCAACCGTGGCAATACGCATAATTGACAGAATGCGCGGGTTTGACCCGGTGCTTGTTTTTGGTGTTGGTGACAAAAGCCGGGACACGATTTTCAGGCGCGCCCGTGACCGGGCCGGGTTGTCGGGGTTCACCTTCCACGACAGCCGCCACACAGCCGCTACACGCATGGCCGGGCTGGTGGACGTGCTGACGCTGTGCAGGGTATTCGGCTGGTCGAATACCTCGCAGGCGCTCACATACTTCAATCTGTCAGCCTCAGACATTGCCAAGCGGCTGGGCTGATTCAAACTCCATCACCTCAGACAGCAGCCACTTACCATCAGCGCCGGGCTTGGGCAGTGTGCCACGCGCCACACGCGCGTTCAGGGTCTTGTTGCACACGTCATACCGCTCAAGCATTTGCCTGCGGGTCAACATTGCGCCTTGCATCCTGCACAGCAGCATCAAAGTTGCCTGCACTTCTTTGAGGCTTGCCATCAGCATATCTGGCGTTGCTAAGTGCGCGCTCATTTCAGCCACTCCACCAGCGTTCGCCCGGTCAACAGCACGACCAAAAAATGAAACGCTTGATACGTGATTGCCCCGATTAAAAACCATTTAACTCTCATGATGGCTTGCCTTGTGGTTGGGTGGCCGGTACATACTCAGTCAGATTTTTGACGCTGACACAAAACGGCATACACCCCTGATTGCGCACCATTGCATAGCCTTCGGCCTGCGCCATCAGACGGACAACCCGAGTGCTGTTGATGTACGTCCACTTGCCTTTTGTAAATTTATCCGGGCGCGTCTCAGTTAACACCCGGTATTCTTTTTTGCTCATGCTTCACCGCCTTGTGGTTGGGTGTGTGCTGGGCCTTTTATTGAATATTTGTTCCCAGTGTCGGTTTCGTGTATCCGTATGATGTGCATTTCACCTGCAAGCCCATCATCGACCCATGTAAAACCTACAACCTCAGCGTTGACCGATTTTGCATATTGAGCAAACTGATGCCAAGCGATAAAGTCTGGAAGCATTCGCCCAAATTGCTCAGGAGTAAGCGCAGCAAAGTCCCCAATCGTTTCAAGTTTGAATTGGTCAGACATGATTCCCCCCTGTGCCTGTAGGTGGCATCCTGATTGCATCGGCGCACTCGAAACCTGTATCACCCTCTAGGCTACCTCCGGGCGCACGTATTCGCCCTGCATTGATGGACAGTGCTTCACACACCAGCGCACACCGCTCACGCTCGGCCAGAGTAGCATTGGCGGTTGCGGCTTGCCAAGTCATCCATAAATCAGAGGTCATTGGGTTTAAAAATATCCAGTTTGAGCGGTCTGTATCGTAAGTGTGGGCTGTGTCGTAGCCCTTATCGGCCGCCCAAGTTTTAAACTCGCGCATTTTTTCACCGGTCATTTTTGCTTCTCCTTAAATCCACGCCATTCGGCGTATTGATAAGACGATTTATCGCCCCGACAAATTACCTCTTCAATTGAAGACCCTGTAACCCCCCAAAAACGACCATCCCAAAAAGCGACTGCATCTGTGTCGCGGTCAATTTGATACACGCCTACACGAGCAGGTTTGATGTAATGAGGAAACCAGGCGGTCATTTTTTTATTGGTCATGATTCAAGCGCCTCTGCAACAAATAATAAAAACATGCGGCCATCAATTTCGCCAAAGTTTGGAAACTCCATAATCCCAACAAGGCTGTACACAATGTGGCTTTCAACATCACCCAAAAACTGAGGCCAGTTAATTGCCGCATTGCGGATGTTTTCGGTAATGCTGCTGGGCTGGGCTGGTTGCGCGATGGCCGCTTGAAGGGCGTGCATCAGGTCAGCGGTTGGCCCTTGTTTGTGCCAGTCCCACTTTGGGCTATTCCAGCGGTCTAAAACGGCCTGCGCTGCTTGTTGTAGTGCTTTATCCATTTTGGCTACCTCCTGCGGATATGGCTGCGTCAATCGCGGCCTCAAGCTGCTGGCTGGTCAAACGGCAAAAGCGCGTCAATCTGTTCTTGCGTTGCCAGTTCGGGATTAGCCAGCACATCAAGCACATGCTCGGGCGCATCGTAAAAACCAGCTATCTGATAGGTGGCGGCGATTATTTGAAATAGCTTGTCGTAGGCTGGCTGGCTGCTAGATGCAAGCTCGGTGCGTAGGGCGGCTTCAAGCGCATCGCTTGCCCCTTTGTTGTAGTCAAACCGCCACCGGTCAGCGGGGTCTACAGCAGCTCTGTGCATATCCATCAGCCGCGCTACTTTCGCATCAATAGATTCAGTCATTTAGTGTCCTTTGGGTTGCTGCTCAGGCCGCGCCATTTGTCGTTTTGAAAACAGTTTGCGGCTGGTATTTTGTTTTGTGCGTGCTCGGGTCTTTCGCACCATGAATACCATTGCCGACCATCCCAATATTGATAGCCGACTTTGCCTCTCGTGCCGAAAAGCTGCTGATACACGCCTTTTCGCTTGGGCTTTATGCCGCCGGGAAACCAAGTCGTTAATTTTTCAGCCATTGCTCTGCTCCTTTGTGTGATTGGATAGGGCGGCACGGGCTTTACTGCCAGTGCTTGCATAGAGCATTAGGGCGTGTTCCCGTGCATAGTCGTCAGCATTGCCGCCAAAGTCGCTGAGAGTTGCGTCTAGCGTCCAGTCGCCTTCATACCTCGGGTGCGACTCGCTGACGTTTGTAAGCGCCTCCCGCAACACCGCTTCCCGCGCCCTTGCCGCCTCAAGCTCCACTTGCAACGCAGCTACTTGCGCATCATGCTCTGCTTTGAGCTGGGCTGCGTAGGCTTGGGCGTCTGATACTTTGCAGAGGGGTTCGTCGTAATCTGCGGCCAGTGTTTTACCTGGCTGGCCTGCATGGTGTTTTAATTCGGCAAGCTGAAGATCGGTTAAGGTCTTTGAAAGCAACGGATTGAGGTGCGCCACTACTGGCAACGGCGGCATCTGCGTGTCTTTTGTGGTCATGCCGCCTGCCTTGCCTGCACACGGTCAATCAGATCGTGCAGCGCGCCGCATATCCGCGTCACGTCGCTGGCGTGATAAAGCTTTGCGCCTTTGACCATTGCAGCAACCGGAAAACCCAGCGCTTCCAGGCCGTCAGCGGTTAGCGTGATGGGTGACAGCATGGCGTTCAAATCGCCCAGCTTCATGGATGGCGGCGTGGCTGGTACTACTTGCGGCGCTGGGGCTGTGCGGGTGATTGAAACGACGTTAGGTGCATGCTTGATTTCGGCATCTACCACGCCGTCCGCAATGTCCTGCGCGGTCAGCGCCGCCGGGCGATATGCGGCAATAGCCGAATCAATGACGATCACACCGCAGCCATTGGCGACATCACGCGCAATCGCAGCCTTGGCCTGGACTTCAATTGCCAGACGCTCGACTTCCTGTTCAGCCAGCACCTTCGCACGCGCTTCGCTTTCAGCCTTGGCTTGTTCTTCAGCCCGGATGCGCTCGCGGGTGGCCTCTTCTTTGGCAAGCTCGGACGCCTTGTGGTCGGCAATGCGCGTCTTGACCAGCGCCGTCAGGTCGTCATTGGCCTTGAGTACGATGGTGGCCGTATCGATGAACAGAAATTTGTGCTCGCTGGCCAGCTCGATCAGCGTTGCCATGTTGGTTTGAATCAGGTCGGCTTTAGCGCTGGCTTCGATCTTGCCGCCGGCTAAAGCGTCGTTCAGCGCAGAGCGCATGCTGTCAAAGTTCTTTTTGCCGTAGATGGCGGCTGCAAAATCGACTTGAATCTGCGGCATGTAATCTTTGCCGATGCGTTTGTTGCACTCGCGCAAGTAGTCGGCCCACTTAGTCTGGGTGTCAGTCAGCAACTCGGTCTTGAGAGATGCTTTGCGGGCCTTGACCAGCTTGTCAAGGTCTATGCGAGTTTGGCGGGCTTCCGCGCTGATGTCGTCATAGGCTTTGAACAGTTTGTCAATCGTGGCGGTCTGGCTCAGGGCTTGCTCTTTGGCACGAGCTACGCGGCCTTCAACGTCTTCGCACCACTTGACGGCTTTTTCAGCGTCGGCAAAATCTTGATCGGTCTTCAGGTCACGGTTGACGCTGCGGATGGCTGTGAGTGCCACTTCCTTGAATTCGGTCAGGTTGCTTGCGGTAACTTCGCCCTTGACAGTGGCAAACAGAGTTGGCAGGGTTTCAGGGGCGCGGCCTGTAGCGGCGGGCGCGGTGGCTGCTGGCGGCACGTAGGCGGCTGCGTCAATATCGGCCTGCTTCCAGGCTGCAATGATGGCTTTGCCCAGCTCCGCATCAGGGTAGTACCAGCAATGGCGGTCATCGCCCTTGCCGTCGCTGGCTGTGAACAAAATGCGTGCGCAACCTGACACCATGCATTGCTGCTGCATTTGTGTGCGGTAGTACAGCGGCAATTCATTAGCCGCGCGGTTTTTTGGATTTTCAATATCGGCGCGGTCATAGTTACCGAACCACTCTCGCAGTTGTGCATTCAGCGACTTGCATTCCCAGCCCGTGTCGGCCATCATCGTCAGGCCGTCGAATGAGGCTGACAACACAATGCCGTCAACAGTCTCGCTGCCGACAAGCGGGTAAAGGTCTTCACCAATGATGCTTTCGGCAACTGGGCGCATGGCCGCTTCAATCGCATGGCCAGGCGCAAACACCTTGTCGTGAACAAATTGGCTGTGTTCTTTGGCAATGCCCGTAACTCGCTCACGCAGCCATTCATCACGGGTGCGGGTAGGGTGGCAACCCATGATGACAGATGCATCGCTGCCGTTGCGTGCTGTGGCGCGGTGTGCATGCCATTCAGGCGACTGTTGCAAAAAAGTATGTTCAATCATGGTCAATCCTTAGTTGTTGAGCGCGGCTGCGCATTGTTTAGTAGGGGTGGTGAGGGCTCGCTGAACAGTCCAGCCGTTGCTCAAACGAGTGAATAAAGTGCTGCTATTGATTTTTTGAATCTCAGCCCACTCGCTAAGGGAAAGCGTTTGACCTTGAAACGTCAATAACCGGTTTGTGCGCGTGTTCCTAGCTTGCTGTTTTAATGTTGCCCAACGGCAATTGCCGGGCTCGTAGTTGCCGCTCGCATTTGGAAATCGATCAATGGATGTGCCGTCCGGGCGCTCACCCATATCAGCTAGAAATGCTGAGAAGTCTGACCAGCGATCACACACACTAATTCCAATGGCTCCATAACGCACAAAATTCACACACTTTGCATCGTTGCAGCGTTGAATCATTGCTGCCCATGAAATCCATGTGGGCGAACAACTCATGCCGTGCGTTGGATTTCCTGTGCGATTGCAGCCGCAAGAATTTGACTTCCCGTACAAAACATTAAAAAGGTTAAATACTTTTTTGTTTCCGCAGTCGCAGATAGCTTGCACCAGCCTCAACTTTTGACCATTTGGTTTGGTTGTTGACTCGCACTCTGCAAGCAAAATCAACTTGCCAAAACGCGATCCAATTGGCGCATCAATCTTGGCCATTTCAACCCCGAATCTCTGTAGAGCGGCGATCAAATATCGCTTCCAGTTCACCATGCTGGGCAGCATCATCAATGTAATTAATCATAGTGGCCGCGTCGTTCAGCTTGTCCATGTCGGGCGCTTTGTTCAAAGCGTCAGCAACTTGCGCATAGGTCACGACCATCGGCCCGGTGCGGCCTTCTGGCTGGCGTTGGCCGGCTTCTTTGACGATCTGCGCTGGCAGAGCTTTGATTTGCGCCATTTGGTCATCTGTCAGTACGCCTTTGGTCAGGGCTGCGGTAATTACGCCGTCAACTGTTTTGCCGCTCCGGATTGCATCCATCCACTTGGGCAGGCGCTCTGCGAATTTGTCTTCTGGCCAGGTGGTCAACTCGACAACGGCTGGCACTGTCTTGACCTCAACAACTGTTGAATAATCTTCGTCCAGCGCTTTGCCTTCCATTTCCTCAGCGGTGGGTTGCGCGCCGCCCTCGGGGAATGCCAGCCTCAAAGCCTGCGCCGCCGCGCACTTGGCGATTTGCCCGCGTGGACGTTTTAGCCACATGGCATTTGGTGCAACGGACTTGTCCGCTCCTCCTTTTACCGCATAGTTTTCAATCCAATATTCGACCGCGGTGAACTCTGCGACTAGCCCCCCCCCGGCATACTCTTTTTTACAGTAACGCGGGCGTACTCTGGATAAGTGACCTCTTGGCCGCTGAGCTTGGCGGTAATCATGGGGCCAAATTCTGGCTCGCTTTGACCTGCGAACGCACCCGTGCGCGCCGCCTGCGTACGGTACAGGCCTACGCCCGGCATGATGACATCGCGCATTTGCTTGGACTTGCTGTCCCACATTGGGACAATGTGAACTGGCTTGAGCATTGGGTCTAAGCCCGAGGCTTTGCAGTAGCCCAGCACCATCTTGAT
>JANMIH010000522.1:0-3247 GCA_031375685.1 Polaromonas sp.
CTTGGTTGGCACCCACAGCTGTCGCCAGCGGTGGCGTGTTGGCTTGCAGCGACAGCAGCAACCGTGCATGATCTGCCCTATTTTGCGATTTCAGCCAGTCGCTCAAGCTGGCAGGGGCATGGATCAGCGGCACGCGGTTTCGGCCACACTGCTCACAGGCTGCCGCTGCAATGGCTTGCCAATGCAGCCGTTTTTTATCGGCGCGCTCACCGCTCAGGCGCAGCACGCTGCGCTCGGTCATCAGGGGCTGGATGCTGGCCACACCCAGCTCAGTGGCTTTTTCAACCAGCCAGTCCATGCGTTCGTTGGCCGGCATGCCCACCGCCAAGTGGATGGCGCATCTGGCCTCGCGCTGGGTGGCCACAAAATCGCCGACAGTCACTTGCACATCACTGCGGCCCATGCTTTGAACCGTGACGATAAATTCGCCCTCCACATCACCTTGCCCATTGAACAGCGTCAGCGTGTTGCCCGGCTGAAACCGCAACACCTGTACATGGCGTGCTGCGACGGGCGGCAGGCTGATGCTGATGCCAGGCGCCAGTGCTTGGTCGGTGTGGATGCGGGCGGTCATGGGCATGGAGGTGATATATGCTGCTAAAAAAGGAGCTGATTGCGCCCGTATTCATTGGGCTTAAGGCATATTTAATGCCCGAAAATGGCTTTAAAAGGCAAAGAGGAGCCTTTTTTCAGACCCAAACAGACTTTAACCGACCCTGGTCCGCATAAAAATTAACCGGCAACCCCGGCACATCCACCCGCATTGAAAACACACAACCTGAATCGGGGTAAGCCTGCAACTCGGCCGCGCTGCGGTTGTAGCGTGCGGTGGTGACATAGAGCGTTTTCAGATCGTCGCCGCCAAAGCACGGCATGGTCGGGCACTGGGCGGGTACAGCAATGCTGGCCAGCTCGACCCCGGCGGGCGACAGTTTGCAAATGCGCGCACCTTCAAACATGGCCACGTAATAGTTGCCCTCCACATCCACCGCCGCACCGTCTGGCCGCCCGCCATAGCCTGACTGACCGAATTGCCAGCCTGCGGGTTTGGCGGGCCACTGTTTTAAAACGCGTTCGCGGGTCATGGCGTTGGTCTGCCCATCCCAGTCCCAGGCGCGCACGGTGTGGGTGGGCGTGTCAGCCCAGTAAAGGGTTTTGGTGTCGGGTGACCAGGCCAGGCCGTTGGCAATTGTGGCGTGGCTGACTTTGACGTCAAGCGCACCGTTGTCCAGGCAAAGCAGCTGCGCGCTGGCCGATGTGCGCGGCTCAAACATCGTGCCCGCCCAAAAGCGGCCTCTTGGGTCAGCTTTGCCATCGTTAAAGCGCGTGGTGGCGGTGTCATGTGTTGCATTCACCAGTTTTTCAAGCGTACCGCCCCAATCGCGCGCCCGGTAAATGCCGTCACGCAGCGCCACTGTCAGGCCACCCGATTGCGCGGGGGCGATGCAGCCCGGCTCCGAAGGCATGGCCCAGCTTTCAATGCTGCCCATGTAGATGTTGCAGCGGTGAATCTGCTTGCCCGGTATGTCCACCCAGTACAGCATTTGTTCAACAGGATGCCAGAACGGGGACTCGCCAAGCTCGTAAGTTTGTAGGGTGAGGGGGGTCATGCGCACTTTCTGAACAGTCATGTCAATGCCACCCACTGTAGCCATTAAAAAAGCCCGCTGACCTTGCAGTCAGCGGGCTTTGTCCTTAACGGAGCCAGATCAGCGGTTGTAAGCTGTCTCACCGTGTGACGTTATGTCAAGGCCTTCGCGCTCGTCTTCTTCCGTCACGCGCAGACCGATGGTCAGGTCAACGATCTTGAAAGCGATGAATGCCACCACACCCGACCAGGCCATCGTGATCAGCACGCCCTTGAGCTGTATCCAGACCTGACCCACGATAGAGTAGTCAGCCGCAGTCACCATGGTCACTGTTACCCAGTCGGCCACCAGGCTTGGGCCACCCAAAGCGGGCGAGTTGAAAACACCCGTCAGCAGCGCACCCAGAATGCCGCCAATGCCGTGAATGCCAAACACGTCCAGCGAATCGTCCGCACCCAGCATCTTCTTCAGGCCGTTCACGCCCCACAGGCAGGCAAAACCAGCGATAAAGCCAATCACCAAACCACCGCCAATACCGACGTTGCCGGCCGCTGGGGTGATGGCTACCAAGCCAGCCACTGCACCTGATGCCGCACCCAGCATGGACGCTTTGCCGCGCATCAGCGCCTCACCTGCACACCAGGCCAGCACAGCAGCAGCCGTTGCGCCCAGGGTGTTGATAAAAGCCAGCGCTGCAAAGCCGTTGGCTTCCAGTGCCGAGCCAGCGTTAAAGCCAAACCAGCCCACCCACAACAGGGCGGCACCGACCATCGTCAGGGTCAGGCTGTGCGGGGCCATGGCTTCCTTGCCGTAGCCAATGCGCTTGCCCACCATGTAGGCGCCCACCAAACCAGCCATAGCTGCATTGATGTGAACCACCGTACCACCCGCAAAGTCAAGCGCACCATGCTGCCAGATCAAGCCTGCCTTGGCGGTCATTTCTTTTGCAACTTCAGCATTGGTGTAAGCGTCAGGGCCCATCCAGAACCAGACCATGTGGGCTATCGGCGCATAGCTGAAGGTGAACCAGATCGCCATGAACAGCAGCACGGCCGAGAACTTGATCCGCTCTGCAAATGCGCCAACAATCAGGCAGCAAGTGATACCGGCGAAGGTAGCCTGGAAAGCAGCAAACACGATTTCAGGTATGTAGACGCCTTTGCTGAACGTGGCCGCATTCGCGAAGGTGCCAGCGGCGTTGTCCCAGACACCCTTCATGAACAAGCGGTCAAAGCCACCAAAAAAGGCGTTGCCTTCGGTAAATGCCAGGCTGTAACCGTAAATAAACCACAGCACAACAATCATTGAGAACGTGACCATAACTTGCATGAGCACGGACAGCATGTTTTTGCTGCGCACCAAGCCGCCATAGAACAAGGCAAGGCCCGGCAGAACCATCAGAATGACCAAAATGGTGGATACCATCACCCAGCTGGTGTCGCCCTTGTTGGGCACAGGTGCGGGTGCAGCGGCAGGTGCAGCAGGTGCTGCCGCTGCAGGGGCTGCAGCAGTCACGCCCGCAGCAGCCGATGCAGCATCAGCAGGTGCGGCTACGGCTGCGGCTGCGGATGCAGTTTCAGCGACAGCAGGCGCAGCCGGTGTTTGTGCAACAGCGACCGAGAAGGCCGCCAGCAAACTAAATCCCAGTACCAGGGAAG
>JANMIH010000524.1:0-4475 GCA_031375685.1 Polaromonas sp.
GTGTGCGACGGTGCACGCATCGTGTGGTTTGAGGAACTCGATGCATGGCGACAGACAAAATTTGAAACGAAATTGGATTTCAACGAGAAATTCAAATGAATATCGGGCGGGTGGGCTATCGGCTCACGGATTCAGGTAACAAAGTAAGCCACAAAGCAAGACACGAGACAAGCATGCAAACCACGTTTCCCCAACTGCTGATCAAACACGCTGCCGAGCGCCCCGACGCACCGGCCATGCGCGAAAAGGAATACGGCATTTGGCAGGCGCACAGTTGGACGGCTCTGAGCGAGCTGGTCAAGCACATTGCCTGCGGCCTGCACCAAGCGGGGCTAAACCGTGGCGAGCACATGGTGGTGGTGGGCAGCAACCGCCCGCGCCTGTATGCCACCATGCTGGCCGCGCAGTCGCTGGGCGCGATTCCGATTCCTCTGTACCAGGATGCCGTCGGTGCTGAATGCGTGTTCCCCATCAACAACGCCGACGTGCGCTTCGCGTTTGCTGAAGACCAGGAGCAGGTCGACAAGCTGCTGGAGATTCGTGGGCAGTGCCCGCAACTGGCACAGATCTTTTTTGACGAGCCGCGCGGCTTGCGCAACTATTCAGAACCCGGTTTGCAGTCGCTGGACGCCTTGATTGAGTCTGGCAAAACTTTCTCTGGCAGTCAGCCCGGCTGGTATGCGGCTGAAGTGGCCAAAGCCCGGCCCGATGACGTGGCCGCGATGTTTTTTACGTCTGGCACCACGGGCAACCCCAAGGGCGTGGTGCACACCCACAACACGCTGCTGGACCGCGCCAAAGCGGGCGCAGATTTTGACAAGCTCACGTCCGCTGAAGAAGTGCTGGCCTACCTGCCGCCGGCATGGATTGGTCAAAACATTTTCAGCTACGCCCAGTGGCTGGCCTGCGGCTATGTGGTGAACTGCCCTGAAAACGCCAGCACGGTGATGATTGACCTGAAAGAAGTTGGGCCTACCTATTACTTCGCACCGCCCCGGGTGTTTGAAGGCCTGCTGACCACTGTGATGATCCGGATGGAAGACGCAGGCAGCATCAAGCGCGGCATTTTCAACACCTTCATGGATGTCGCCAAGCGCGTTGGGCCAGACCGGATGGACGGCAAGTCGATTGGCCTGATGTCCACGTTGATGTACGCCCTGGGCAATGTGCTGGTGTACGGCCCGCTGCGCAA
The DNA here is from genome assembly GCA_031375685.1 of Polaromonas sp. Lineage (GTDB taxonomy): Bacteria > Pseudomonadota > Gammaproteobacteria > Burkholderiales > Burkholderiaceae_C > Polaromonas. The sequence goes on from JANMIH010000524.1 coordinate 1,193, forward strand.
CACGCTGGGCTTTAGCCGCGTGCGGGTGGCCTATACGGCGGGCGAGGCGATTGGGCCAGACCTTTTCACGTTTTACCGCTCGATTGGCATCAAACTCAAGCAGTTGTATGGCTCAACCGAGACGGCCGTGTTTGTTTGCTTGCAGCCAGACAACGAAGCACGCGCCGACACCGTGGGTGTGCCGATTTCGGGTGTGCAAATCAAGGTGGCAGACAACGGCGAGATCATGGTCAAGTCTGCTGGCCTGCTGAAGGAATACTACAAAAACCCAGCCGCTACTGCTGAGGTGTTGACGGCAGACGGCTGGTACCACACCAGCGATGCAGGCTTTATTGATGCGCAAGGCCATTTGAAAATCATTGACCGTGTCAAAGACGTGGGCCGTATCAAGGGTGGCACCAACGATGGTGCGATGTTTGCGCCCAAATATGTTGAAAACAAACTCAAGTTTTTCCCGCATATCAAAGAAGTGGTGGCCTACGGTGATGGCCGTGACCAGGTGTGTGTGTTCATCAACATCGACTTTGACGCGGTAGGCAACTGGGCTGAGCGTCGCAACCTGCCCTATGCGGGCTACACCGACCTGGCCCAAAAGCCTGAGGTGTACCAGCTGATCAAGGAATGTGTTGAAAAGGTCAACACTGACTTGAGCGTGGATGCACTGCTGGCAGGCTCGCAGGTCAGCCGCTTTTTGATTTTGCACAAAGAGCTCGATGCCGACGACGGCGAACTGACCCGCACCAACAAGGTACGGCGCGGCTTTATTGGCGACAAATACCAGCCGTTGATTGATGCGCTGTACAACGGCAAAACCGAGCAGTTCATTGAAACAGTGGTGAAGTTTGAGGACGGCCGCAGCGGCAGCGTTTCAGCGACATTGAAGATTGGCGACTGCAAGACTTTTGCGCCTGTGAAGGTGGCAGCATGAAATACGCAGTCCTTAACCGCAGAGGCGCAGAGAACGCAGAGGTTCACAGAGGAATACAAAGAGGCCTTTTGAAATTTTCTTTCTCTGACCCGCTTACTCAGCGTCCTCTGCGCCTCTGCGTTAAATTGACTTCAACAGCTTTATGACTAAAAAAATCGGCGACGTCATCCTTGACGTTAAAAATATTTCTCTCGCGTTTGGCGGTGTCAAGGCGCTGCAAGACATTTCGTTCAACGTCAAAGAGCACGAGATTCGCGCCATCATTGGCCCCAACGGTGCGGGCAAAAGCTCGATGCTGAATTGCATCAATGGTGTTTACCAGCCGCAGCAGGGCTCGATTACTTTCAGAGGCCAAACCTTCAAACACATGAACAGTCACCAGGTGGCGGTGATGGGTGTGGCGCGCACGTTTCAAAACCTGGCGCTCTTCAAAGGTATGAGCGTGCTCGACAACATCATGTCGGGCCGCAACCTGAAGATCAAAAGCAATATCCTGATGCAAGCCCTGCGCATTGGCCCGGCTGAAAAAGAAGAAACCATGCACCGGGAAGCGGTTGAAAAAATCATCGACTTCCTGGAGATTCAGGCTTACCGCAAAACCCCAGTAGGCATGTTGCCCTACGGCCTGCAAAAGCGGGTGGATCTGGGTCGAGCGCTGGCCATGGAGCCGCAAGTGCTCCTCTTGGACGAGCCCATGGCCGGCATGAACGTTGAAGAAAAGCAGGACATGTGCCGCTTTGTGCTCGATATCAATGACGAGTTTGGCACGACCGTGGTGCTGATTGAGCACGACATGGGTGTGGTGATGGACATTTCAGACCGCGTGGTGGTGCTGGACTATGGCAAAAAAATTGGCGATGGCACGCCGGATGAGGTGCGCGCCAATCCGGACGTGATCAGCGCCTATTTAGGCACATCGCACTAGAAATATGACCCCCACGCTTGTCACTTCGTGTACTACGCTGCCCCCCCGAGGGGGCTAATTTTTCTAGGGGCGGCCCGTCGAAAAATTGCGTTCTTTTTGTTTGGAAAGTCTGATGGCATTTTTCTTAGAAACACTCCTTGGCGGCCTGATGGCTGGCATGTTGTATTCGCTGGTGGCGCTCGGCTTTGTGCTGATTTTTAAAGCCTCTGGCGTGTTCAACTTTTCTCAAGGCGCCATGGTGCTGTTTGCAGCACTGGCCATGGCACGCTTTTCAGAATGGATTCCGCAGTGGATTGGTTTTGAAAACAAAATCCTCGGCAACATTGCGGGCTTCATGGCGGCTGCGGTCTGCATGTTTATTCTGGCCTGGCTGATTGAGCGACTGGTGCTGCGGCACCTCGTCAACCAGGAAGGTGTGACCCTGCTGATGGCCACGCTGGGCATCACTTACTTCATTGACGGTCTGGGCCAAACCATTTTTGGCAGCGCGATCTACAAAATCGACATTGGCATGCCGAAAGAGCCGGTGTTTGTTCTGCAAAACATCTTTCCGGGCGGCTTGCTCGTCAACAAAGAAGATCTGATCGCTGCGCTAGTGGCTGCTGCATTGGTAGCGGCACTCAGCCTGTTTTTCCAGAAAACATCAACGGGCCGCGCATTGCGCGCAGTCGCTGATGACCACCAGGCCGCGCAAAGTGTGGGTATTCCGCTGAACACGATCTGGGTGATTGTCTGGTGCGTGGCAGGCATCACTGCGCTGGTGGCAGGCATGATTTGGGGCTCCAAACTCGGGGTGCAGTTTTCGCTGACCACTGTTGCTCTGCGCGCCCTGCCGGTCATTATTTTGGGTGGTCTGACATCCGTGCCCGGCGCGATTATTGGCGGCCTGATCATTGGTGTGGGTGAAAAATTATCCGAGGTGTACCTGGGCCCGATGGTGGGGGGTGGTATCGAGATCTGGTTTGCTTATGTATTGGCTCTTGTCTTTCTTCTTTTCAGACCACAGGGTTTGTTCGGAGAGAAGATCATCGACCGCGTTTGAGAGACAAAAATGATTTACAGAGAAAACGGCCAATTTAAAACAAGCTACAAGGCAGACCAGCAGATCTTCCCGATTGCGCAAGACCGCTGGTTCTTGTTCGGTTTGTTTTTGTTCAGCGTCATCGCTGTGCCAATGATGGCAGACGAGTACATGTTCCGCGCCATTCTGATTCCGTTTTTGATCCTGTCCCTGGCAGCGCTGGGGGTGAACATTCTGGTGGGCTACTGCGGTCAAATCTCACTGGGATCAGGCGCGTTCATGGCAGTGGGCGCTTACGCTGCGTACAACACCTATGTGCGGATTGAAGGCATGCCGATGATTGTGGCGTTGCTGGCGGGCGGCTTTTTTGCCACGCTGGTGGGCATGTTTTTTGGCATCCCCAGCTTGC
>JANMIH010000005.1:0-4198 GCA_031375685.1 Polaromonas sp.
GCTAGAAATCGCTGTTTTAACGGGTCTTCAGGCCGTCAAAGCAGCTGTCAATCACCAGTTCGACGATTTCTTCGTCGGTGTGCTGCCCGCCTGCTTTCAAAAAGCCGGGCACGGGGTCGCAGGCTCGGGCGTACAGGGTGTACAGCACCACCAGCGGCGGCAGTTTGGGGCTGAGCGTGCCGTCGGCCTGGGCGGCTTCTATCCAGCCGCCCATCTGGTCGCTGATCTCCATCAGACCGTCCAGGTAAGCCTTGTTGGCCATCAGGTTGGCGCGCAGGGTGGAGTTTTGGCTGGGCAGCGATGGCATTTCGCCTTTGAGTTGCACTTGCAGCATCCAGCGGGCAATGGCTTTGAGCTGCGTCAGCGGCGGGGCATCGGCTGGCAAGCTGGCCAAAAACGCTTTGGCCAGGCCAATCACGCGCACCATGGCGGCGGCGGCCAGGTCTTCTTTGCTTGAAAAGTGTTTGTACAGGCTGGCTTTGGCAATGCCCACGTCCAGCGCCACCTCGTCCACTGTCATCAAGTCAAAGCCTTTTTCAGCCAGCAGACGGTTGACGGACACCACAATGGCGTCTTCCCGGGCCAGCAGCATTTGCGCCTTGAAGCTGGTTTTAGCGGGGGCGGCGGCTGGTGTGGTGACGGTGATCATGGTTAATTCTACCCGCCAGGCGGATTGCATCGTTTAAAAAACAGATGCCCGGGTTATTTCTTGGTCGCCGCACCCACAATTGGACTGGGTGGTATTAAAACAGTCAGGCCGAAAGCTGCTTTAACTAGGATCATTGCTTGCGCTGCACAAACAGATTGCGTTTGGCATCTTCAGGGTAGGCAAATGTCACCGCGCCGTTTTTGACCATGCCCATGACCAGCATGTTTTGTGTCGTGGCGTCTTTGTCTTGCAGGCTGAAAGGCCGCTCATAGGTTGCCACCACGCCGTAGTAGGTGCGTGCTTTCGTTTCAAGCGCATTTTTGACAGACGGACCGCTGAGGTTGCCGTCACGTATGCCAAACAATGAATAAACCAGGATGTACACCGCGTCATAGCCTTGTGCGGCGGCCATAGGCACCGGGATTTTGTTGACCTTGTGCTTGCGGGCGTAACTGGTTAAAAACGAGGCGCGCCGCTCGTTGCTGGGCTCGGCAATAAAGGTTTGCGCCATCAGCGCGCCCTCGGCGGCGTCTTTGGCGCCATCAATAAAAAACGGGAACGACAACGGCCATGCGCCGACTTGCGGCACCTTCCAGCCCAAAGCCTTGCGGCCATTGGCTATGGCAGCATTTTCAGGGCCAACTGTCATGCTGAAGATAACGTTAGCCCCGGCAACACGGGCTGCCTTGAGTTCTTCGCTCACATCCTTGACGCCGACCGGAAAGCGGGCCACATGCACTGCTTGCAGTTTTTTGGCTTTGAGAGCGGCTTCAATGTCCTTCAACCCAGCCTCACCGTAGCCCGACGTGTCGGCAAACACCGCGACTTTGTTCCAGCCCCGCTTGATGAGGTCATCGACGACGAAGGGCACCTGGATCGCGTCCCGCGCCGACGTGCGAAAGATATAGCTTTCAGGGGCAGGATATTTGGCGGTCAGGGGAGAGCCGGTAGAGCACGGAATGATCAGCGGCAGCTTGGCGTTCTGGTAAACCTCCAGCGACTTGGCTGCCACGCCGGTGTTGCAAAAGCCAAGCGTGACCGCGACCTTCTCGGCCACCAGCTCTTGCGACATTTTCAAACCCACGTCAGGGTTGCCCTGATCGTCTTTGATCACCAGCTCCAGTTTGCGACCCAGGTAGCCGCCCACCGCGTTGATCTCGTCAACCGCTTGCTGAACGCCATTGCGCATGGGTATGCCAAAGTCGGCAGAGCCGCCCGTGAAAGGGCCAATCAGACCGATCTTCAGGGTGTTGCTAGATGCTGGTGCCGGGCTTTGGGCCAGGGCCGGTGCGCACAGGAGGGTAGCGGTTGCCAGCGCAACTGCAATGGCGTCTCTTATCATAGGTTTGTCTCCGATGGTTATATTGCGTTTTGTTACGTTTAAGGATAGCTAGGGAGGGTCAGCCCTTGAATCAAGACAATCCCGCAGTTGGCATCCTGTGGTCAGCCTAATGTCAGGCTAAAGCTAGGTTGAGTGTAAGCGGCCGCAGGAGAATGGACAGAGGGATTACTTAAAAACCGGTTTAGACGTATCCTATGTTGCAGTGCAGCAATTGCTGCGACAAGGAATTCCACATGCCATCGTCCCGCCTTCACAAATCATTCAGCCAATCGATACGCCAGGCCACCCGACTCACGGGCATGGGCAAACTGCTGGATGCCACCCGGCTGATACAGCGTGCGTTGCTGGGCGATGCGCAGCACGTCAAACCCCAGGCCAGGCGCCAACCCGCGCCAGCCGCCAATGACCCTCAAGTCGCTGACCTGCAAGTCTTTGATGCGCCGCCGCCCGTCATCATCTTGCCGCCGCCACCCAAGGGGGCCGACGACATTGACACACCGAGTAAAGCCAGCCGCACAGCATCATTTACCCAACACCAGTTTGTGTTTGAGGGTGACACCTACCCGTACCGCCTGTTTGTGCCGTCAAGTGTCAACGCCAAAGACAACCAACCCATGCCGCTCGTCGTGCTGCTGCACGGCTGCAAGCAGGACGCGCTGGACTTTTCAAACGGCACCGCCATGAACACGTTGGCCGAGACGCAGCAAGTCATGGTGCTGTACCCCGAGCAGATCACCAGCGGTAACGCGTTGCGCTGCTGGAACTGGTTTGAACCCGGTCACCAAAAGGCTGGCCGCGGAGAGCCCGGCATGATTGCGGCGCTGACTCAAAAAATCGTTCTGACACAGGGCGGTGACCCGCAGCGCGTCTATATTGCTGGTTTGTCGGCGGGCGGCGCGATGGCGGCGGTGGTGTCCAGCCTGTACCCGCGTGTGTATGCGGCGGTTGGCGTGCATTCGGGGCTGGCAGCGGGTGCGGCCAAGGACGTGATGTCGGCCTTCAGCGCCATGCGATCAGGCGCCAAGGGCCATGCACCACCTGTGATGCCAACCATCGTGTTTCATGGCAGCGATGACAAAACAGTGCATCCTGACAATGGTGAACACATCATTGATGCAGCGCTGGCAGCACTCAAGGCCTCAGGCCTGAAGCTGGTCAAAAGCCAGGATGACAGCGGGCGCGAAGCCTTCAGCACCGCAGACGGCAAACCCTACATTGAAAACTGGCGCATCGATGATGGCGCGCATGCCTGGTCCGGTGGCGACGCCGCGGGCAGCTACACCGACCCGGATGGGCCATCCGCATCCGCCGCGATGCTGGCGTTTTTCTTGCAGCACCGATTGGAATCCGTTTAAGCGTTCAAGTTTTGCTGGTTTTCCTGGCTGTTCCGGCATCTTGCAGTTCATGCAGTGCCGCAGCGTGCAATGCTTTTGACAACGCGTCCAGCACGTCTGACTGCAGGTTCCAGCAGTGCCAGTAAAGCGCAATCGGCAGCGCAAAGGCCGGGCAAATATTGACCAGCGTGCCTGCATCGACATCTGCTTGCACCAGTAACTGCGGCAACACCGCTGCGCCCCAGCCAGCACGCAATGTCCGCACCTGGCCTTCAGACGACGGCACATACACCTTGTCGAGCAAGGCGCTTTTCAGGCCAAACGCCTTGCTGACGAATTCGCCCGCCATGTCGTCCTTGCGATTAAAAGCAACGAACGGCAGCGCTCGAAAATTGTGTTTGCCAAGCGGGTTGCCAGCCAGCTTGTCGCGGGCGACCTCGGGCGTGGCCACGGCAATGTAATTCATGAAGCCCAGCGGCGTGACACTGCAGCCCCGCAACGCGGCTTTGAGCGTGGTCACGCAGCCCAGCACCTGGCCTTCGCGCAGGCGCTCGTGGGTAAAGTCCTGGTCGTCGGCAATGATCTCAATGGGCAAGCCCTGGCGCGCCAGGTCGTTCAGCGCGGGCAGAGCCCAAGTGGCAATGCTGTCGGCGTTGATGGCGATCGAGATGCGCTCCTCCGCCCGCCCGCTGCCGGCGGCCCCCGGCGCCAGGTCTTTCAGATCGCGCTCCAAATCGGCCCGCAACAGCCGCATCTGCATGGCGTGCTTGAGCAACAGACGGCCCGCCGCGGTCGGTTTCAGCGGACGGCTGCGCACGATCAGGACCGTGCCGACCTGGACTTCGAGCGAGCGCAGGCGCTGCGACACGGCAG
>JANMIH010000024.1:0-6266 GCA_031375685.1 Polaromonas sp.
ATCTTCAGCGCGCCTTCATTCGCTTCCAGACCCGAATTGCAGAAAAAGGCCGCACTCAGGTTTGAGATCTCACACAGCTTGGCGGCCAGCGTTTCTTGCAGCGGCACATGGTAGTAGTTGGAGCAATGAATCAGCTTGGTAAGCTGGTCTTGCAGTGCTGGCACCAATTTTGAGTGGTTGTGCCCCAGCGTGTTGACGGCAATACCGCCCAGCGCGTCGAGGTATCGCTTGCCATTGACATCCCAAACATGGCAGCCCTGACCGTGTGACAGGGCAATCGGCAAGCGGCCGTAGGTGTTCATCACATGGGGTGAGGCGGCTTCAATGTGCGGGGGCAGGGCAGCGGTCATGGTGAACTCCGGGCAGGCTGGTTAAATTGAAAACTGATTCTAGAGGCATACCCTGATGGGTGACATGTCGATTTCGCATCACTGCAATGCGTTGTCTGGGCAGAGGTCTTATATAAGATGTGATAATTGTGCAGTGCAACACGATACACCCCCTACAGCCGTCAAAGAAGTCTTTATTCAGGGCATCACGCTGGACGGAAAAATCTTCAGACCCAGCGATTGGGCTGACAGACTGTGCGGCGTGATGAGCCCATTTCGGCCGGGCGGACCGCAGCCCGGCAGCCACCTGAATTATTCGCCCTGGTGCATTCCCACGCTGATCAATGGCGTACGCTGCGTTGTGGTCAACGCCGAGCTGCGCGAAGCCGAGCCCATGGCCTGGGACTTTGCGATCAACTTCGCCAAGGACAACAATTTGCAGATCGCTGAGGCTTGCCTGATTCCGGATGTCCCTTCAGGCCGACGTTAAATCAACTTTATTTCGGGCGAGGTGATTTTGCGCAGTGGCTGGTTTCGCGTCAGCGGTGTCAGCAGTGGCACCTGGGTGTCCCCGCCGTTCCACATCGGGTCTTCAATGCTGTCAAACACCTCGCGCAGCTTTTTGCCCCAGTTGTTGTGCAGCATTTGAAAGTACGGGTTGTCGTTGTCAATGCAAACCACCTTGTTGGTCTCAAAGCTGTCAGCCTCATACACCACCATGTCCAGCGGCAAGCCCACGGACAGGTTGGACTTGAGGGTGGAATCCATGGATACCAGCGCACACTTGGCGGCTTCTTCCAGCGGTGTTTCAGGGGTGATGACGCGGTCGAGCACCGGTTTGCCGTATTTGGATTCACCAATCTGGAAATACGGCGTTTCAGGTGTGGCTTCAATAAAGTTGCCCGCTGAGTAAACCTGAAACAATCGCATCGCCTCGCCTGTGATCTGACCGCCAAAAATCATCGAAACATTGAAGTCAACGCCAGAGTTCTTCAAGTCATCGGCATCGCGCTCATGCACCCGGCGAATGGCCGAGCCCAGCACGCGGGCGGCATCAAACATGCTTTTGGCGTTCCAGATCGTGATCGGTGGGCCGCCGTCGATGTCCTTGAGTTGTTCGACCTGCAAAATCTCGCGCACCGACTGCGAAATCGACAAATTGCCTGCCGACAGCAGCACCATGAAGCGGTCATTTGGCTTTTCATAAATGATCATTTTGCGAAAGGTGCTGATCTGGTCCAGCCCCGCGTTGGTGCGCGAGTCTGACAAAAAAACCAGCCCGGCATTGAGTTTGATGGCGACGCAATAAGTCATGAGGAAATTGGGTTCTGGTTAAGTAGTTTTTTGAGCTGGTACAAGGCGTCGAGCGCCTCACGTGGGCTGAGTGCATCGGGGTCTATCGTACCCAATGCCTTGTCGACTGCGCTTTGTTCCATGATGACCTCTGGCGGCGCAGCAAACAGGTCTACCTGCGCGCGCGCATCTGTTTGCTGTGCTTCAAGCGCATTCAATGCATGGCGTGCGTGGGTGACCACCGCACCCGGCACGCCTGCCAGCTTGGCCACTGCAATGCCGTAGCTTTTGCTGGCCGGTCCCGGCTCAATGTGATGCAAAAACACAATGTTGCTGCCTGATTCAACCGCACTCACATGGACATTGATCGCGCCGTGGTGCTGCGCCGGGAACTCGGTCAGTTCAAAATAATGCGTGGCAAACAACGTGAAGGCTTGCGTCTTGTTGTGCAGGTATGCCGCAATACCACCCGCGAGCGCCAGCCCGTCAAAGGTCGATGTGCCGCGCCCGATTTCGTCCATCAGCACCAATGAATGCGGTGTGGCGGTGTGCAAGATTTGCGCGGCCTCGGTCATCTCCAGCATGAAGGTCGATTGCGCGTTGGCCACGTCGTCAGCCGCGCCAATACGGGTATGAATCGCGTCAATCGGCCCCAGCCGGCAGGCGCTGGCGGGCACATAACTGCCGATGCTGGCCAGCAGCACAATCAGCGCGACTTGCCGCATGTAAGTGGACTTGCCGCCCATGTTGGGGCCCGTGATGACCTGCATGCGCTGCTTGGCTGTCAGCGAGCAATTGTTGGCGATGAAACTGCCGCCCGTGGTTTCAGCCAGCCGCGCTTCGACGACAGGGTGGCGGCCCTGAGCGATGTCAATACACGGCTGGTTGACGAAGACGGGTGCTGACCAGTTCAGCGTCAAAGACCGTTCAGCCAGCGCGCACAGTGCATCCAGACATGCCAGGGCGCGTGCCAGTTTGCTTAAGCGCGGGATAAAGGTTTGCAGCTCGTCCATTAACTGTTCGTACAAAAACTTCTCGCGGGTCAGCGCCCGCCCTGAGGCCGACAGGGCCTTGTCTTCAAAGGCTTTGAGCTCAGGCGTGATGAAGCGCTCCGCGTTCTTCAGTGTCTGGCGGCGGCGGTAGTCGTCAGGCACTTTGTTGGCCTGGCCTTGCGTGACCTCGATGTAAAAACCATGCACCTTGTTGAACTGCACGCGCAGGTTGGTGATGCCAGTACGCGCCTTTTCACGGCCTTCCAGATCGAGCAAGAACGCATCGCAATTGGTTTGAATGTTCCGTAGCTCGTCCAGGTCAGCGTCGCAGCCATGGTTGATCACACCGCCATCGCGCACCAGCGCAGCGGGCTCGTCCAGCAAATAGCGTTTGAGCAGCGCTGAGCAGCCTTCTGGGGGTTGTAAATCGCTGAAAATACTGGTTAAAAGTACCGATTGACCAATATATTCGGGCGCAAGAAGCTCCGTTTTTAATAGCGTCTGTTGCAATGCCACCAGCTCACGCGGGCGCACCTGGCGCAGCGCGATGCGGGCGGTGATGCGCTCCACATCGCTTGCGCCTTTGAGCTGGGCGCGCAGCGTCAGTTGCAAGCCGCCACGCAAATGGGTGATGGCTTCCAGCCGCTGTGTTGCCTCAGAACGGTCGCGGCGTGGCTGTATCAGCCAGCTTTTCAGCGTGCGACTGCCCATACCCGTCATGCAGGTGTCGAGTAACGAGAACAGTGTGGGTGAGTCCTCGCCGCGCAGGGTTTGCGTCAGCTCCAGGTTGCGCCGTGTGGTCAGGGGCAGCTCAATCAGCTCCCCCGACCGCACCACTTGCAACGCTTGCACATGCGGCAACGTGCGGCCCTGGGTGTGTTCGGCATAGCCCAGCAGGGCGGCAGCAGCGGCGTGCGCCTGGTGCAGCTCTTCAGCATGCCATGAGGCCAGCGAGGCCACCTTGAGCTGTTCCAGCAAACGGCGCGCACCTAATGCGGCGTCAAACTGCCAGGCGGCACGGGCGGCTACGGCGCAGCGATTGTTCTTCAGACGCGCTTCAAAGGCAGGCGTCACATCCACGTTGTAAATCAGCTCACTCGGTGCGATGCGGGCGACCCAGGTTTCCAGCTCGTCATTCGCGCATTCAGCCAGACTGATCTGCCCTTGCGTGACCGAAAGCCAGGCCAGGCCGCAGGTGTTGCGTGCGCCCTGATGCACCGCCAGCAACACCGACTCGGTTTTATCACCCAGCAGTTCGGTGTCGGTCAGCGTACCGGGCGTGACCACGCGCACCACCTTGCGCTCGACCGGGCCTTTGCTGGTGGCCACATCCCCCACCTGCTCACAAATAGCGACGGATTCGCCCAGCTTGATCAGCTTGGCCAAATAGCCTTCCAGCGAATGAAACGGCACCCCCGCCATTTGAATTGGTTCACCATTTGTGGCACCGCGTTTGGTCAGCGTGATGCCCAGCAGGCGTGATGCCTTCAGCGCATCATCAAAAAAGACCTCGTAAAAGTCTCCCATGCGGTACAGCACCAGCGTTTCTGGGTACTCGGCCTTGATGGCCAGGTACTGGCGCATCATGGGCGTGTGGTTGCCCTCTGGCGGGGCCGGTGTGGCTGGTTTTGACGTCACGCCAAAAAGTGTAGATGAGGCTAGAACGGCGCGTCGGGCGCAGCAACCTGCACAGGCTTGATGCGGCGCGGTTTGGCGGTCAGGGTGGGCTTGGCCACGACCGATTCTGCGAAGGCTGCTTCAACAGTTGTATCCGCATCTGCGTCCACCACAGCCCGGCCCACCGATGTTTTCTTTGGCTTGGGTGCGGCTTCAAACTGGCTGTATTTGGCCAGCGTGGCGACCATTTGGCCATAGATGCGCGGGTTGGCGGCGACGCATTCGCCTTCGTGCAAAAACTCTGACTCGCCGGTGTAGTTACCAACAAGACCGCCCGCCTCAGTGATGAGCAGTGAGCCTGCCGCCACATCCCAGGGCTTTAAGCCGCTTTCAAAAAAACCGTCGCTTAAGCCTGCAGCCACGTAAGCCAGGTCAAGTGCGGCAGCGCCGGGGCGGCGTACGCCGGCGGTCTGGCTGATGATTTCGCCCAGCATGGACAGGTGTTGTTTGAGCTTGTTGCCTGGCTGGTACGGAAAGCCGGTGGAGATCAAACATTCTTTGAGCTGCGTGCGTTTTGACACGCGGATGCGGCGGTCGTTCATGTACGCGCCGCGGCCTTTGGTGGCGCAAAACATGTCGTTGCGGGTGGGGTCGTACACCACGGCTTGTTCCACTTTGCCCTTAACCGCCAGCGCGATGGACACGCAGTACACCGGAAAGCCGTGAATGAAGTTGGTCGTGCCGTCCAGCGGGTCAATGATCCACACAAAGTCAGCGCCTGCTGCGCCGTGTTCGCTGCCTGATTCTTCAGCCAATATGCCATGCTCGGGGAAGGCTGTCAGCAAAGTTTCAATGATCGCGGCTTCGGCTTTTTGATCAATGTCGGTGACAAAGTCGTTGATTTGCTTGGTCGAGACACGAACCGATTCAACGTCCAGCGCGGCGCGGTTGATGATGGCGCCGGCGGCGCGTGCGGCTTTGATCGCCACATTGAGCATGGGGTGCAGGTTTGCTGACATAGAGGTGGGAAAGAACGGGACGGGCTGTAATCCGTCAATCGGAGGCAGCGACAATATGATTTTACCTTGCTGACTTGTGCCCCAACTTTGGCCTTTGCCCTTGAAAACCCGTTTCATCCTCATCAACACCAGCCACGCCGGTAACGTGGGTGCAGCGGCGCGTGCCATGAAAGTCATGGGTTTTGACGACCTGGTGCTGGTTGCCCCGCGCTGGGCCAACGTGCTGCGGCGTGAAGAAACCATTCAGCGGGCCAGTGGGGCGCTCGATGTTTTGAAGAACGCGCGGATTGTTGAAACGCTGGACGAGGCACTTGATGGCATGACCCACCTGTGCGCCACCGCCATGACGCCGCGCGACTTTGGCCCGCCCACGCTGGCACCGCGTGCACATTTCAAAACGCTATTAAATCAGGAGCTGGTTGCGCCCGTATCTATTGGGCTGGAGGCTGATTTAATGCCTGAAAATGGCCTAAAAACGCCTCAAAACACTGAAAAACCTGACGGCGTGGCGTTTTTGTTCGGCTCAGAGCGCTTTGGCATGCAAAACGAAGACGTGTACCGCTGCCATGTGGCTTTGAGCATCCCAACCGATCCGAACTTTGGCTCGCTTAACTTGGCGGCGGCGGTGCAACTGATTGCCTATGACTGGCGTGAAGCGCTAGGCGGCTTTGAAGTGCAGAGCGCGACGGGTGAACCTCAACTGGCTGACGCTGCTGCAGTGGCTGGCATGCTCAGGCACTGGGAAGAAGCGCTGACCGACATTGGCTTTCTTGACCCAGCTTCGCCGAAAAAACTGATGCCCCGGTTGAATCAATTGTTTAACCGCGCTGAACTCAGACCCGAAGAAATTCACATCCTGCGCGGTATTGCGAAGGCGATGCTGGCACGACGATTGAGCAAAGAAGCCGCAGGTGTGTCGGTCACACAGCGTAAGCACTAGTCGGCGCTGGCTTCTGCACGCCTTTGAGTATTCCCGTCAGAACATCAACGGATTGTCGATTTCTGCTGGAGCTTGT
>JANMIH010000059.1:0-2388 GCA_031375685.1 Polaromonas sp.
AGCGAGGCTTGAATGGCGATCTGCGCGGTTTCAAAGTCGCGGATCTCGCCGATCATGATGACGTCCGGATCCTGGCGCAGGATGGCACGCAAGGCTTTGGCGAAGGTCAGGTCAATCTTGGCATTCACCTGGGTTTGGCCGATACCGGGCAGCTCGTACTCAATCGGGTCTTCCACCGTCATGATGTTGGCGCTACCCGCGTCCAGACGACTCAGGGCGGCATACAAGGTGGTAGTTTTGCCGGAGCCGGTAGGGCCAGTGACCAAAATAATGCCATGTGGCTGGGAAATCAGGTTTTGAATGCGGCGCAGCACCTCGCCCTGCATGCCCACCGCCTCCAGGCTGATTTTGCTTTCGCTTTTGTCCAGCAAGCGCAGCACAGCCCGCTCACCATGCGCACTCGGCAGCGTGCTCACGCGCACATCCACGGCACGGGTGCCGATGCGCAGTGAAATACGTCCGTCTTGCGGCAGGCGCTTCTCGGAAATATCCAGCTCGGCCATGATTTTCAAGCGGGAGATCAACGCAGCCTGGAGCGCACGGTTGGGTTGCACGACCTCGCGCAAGGTGCCGTCGACCCGAAAGCGCACCGAGCTGTGGCGCTCGTAGGGCTCGATGTGAATATCGCTGGCACCGTCGCGCGCGGCCTGGGTGAGCAGGGCGTTGAGCATGCGGATGATGGGCGCGTCGTCGCTGGTTTCCAGCAAGTCTTCTACTGCGGGCAGCTCTTGCATCATGCGCGAGAGGTCGGCGTCGTTTTGCACCTCGCTGACGACAGTGGCCGCGCTGGACTCACCTTGCGCATAGGCGGCGCTGATGCGTTGGGCCAGCGCGGGTGCATCCAGCTGCGCGACGGCGCGTACCGGGAATTTGCGCATCACCTCGCTCCAGGCGCTTTGAAAGCTGGCGGCGTTTGAGGAAGGCGCATGCCACAAGGTCAGGTCGTGACCGTCGTCTTCCAGCAGCAGCTGGCTGGTGCGGGCAAAGGCGTAGGGCAAGGGGTAGCGGGTGGCCATGGCGCTTATCTGGCGGGTGCAGCAGGCTTGGCAGCGTCGCTGGGCGATATCGGCCGGCTGGGCAGGGCTGGCGCTTCGTTGATTGGCATCATCACGCTGGAAGCGGGTTGCTGGCCCAACTGCTGGTTGCGGATCAGGTCGTAGCGGTCCATTGACAGGGTCTCACTGGCATTGGCATCACGCATCACAACCGGGCGCAAGAAGATCATCAAGTTGGTTTTTTTGCGTGAGCGGATCTCGGTTTTGAACAGGTTGCCGATGAGCGGCACGTCACCAATGCCAGGAATTTTTTCTTGCTGGTCGGAGTATTCGTCCTGCAGCAGACCTCCCAACACAATGATGGCTCCGTCGTCGACCAGCACGTTGCTTTCAATCGATCGCTTGGCAGTTATCAGCCCGGCTGCCGAGTTGGACTGCACGCTGGAGACTTCCTGAAAAATCTGCATTTTGATGGTGCCGTTTTCGCTGATTTGCGGCTTGACGCGCAAAGTGATGCCTACATCCTTGCGCTCGACGGTTTGAAACGGATTGACGGTACCGCCACCGCTAGCACCGGTGTTGGTGAACGAACCGGTGACAAAGGGCACGTTTTGACCAATCACGATCTTGGCTTCTTCGTTGTCCAGCGTCAGTAAATTAGGTGTGGACAGGATATTGCCATCGCCCTTGGTTTGCAGGAACCGGGCCAAAAAACCCAGCACGTAAATACCGTTGGTTTTGTTGACCAGGCCCACGTTGCCGCCAGTTGAAAAACTGGCAGCCCCACTGGCAGCGCCTGTGGCCAGGCTGATGATGTTTTGGCCACCAATGCTGAAATTAGTACCCAAGACTCCTAGCACGCTGTCGCCGTTTTTGCCACTCACGCCTTGCCACTGAATGCCGAACTCAGCGGCCTTGTCGGCGTTGACCTCGGCAATCAGGCTTTCCACAAACACCTGCGCTCGGCGTGCGTCCAGCTTGTCAATCACCGCACGCAACTGCCGATATTGAGGCTCGGAGGCGGTGATGATGAGTGAATTGGTGGCCGGGTCAGCCTGAATATGTCCTCCCGTCGATGGCGCTGCGGATGCCGCAATCGGTGCCGTGGCGGGCGCACCGGCGCCCAGCGCTGCGACTGGCGCGGCGGCGGTGGGTGCTGCAGAAGCCGTGTTGCCGCCTTGCAAAGCGGCCCGCAAGGTCACGGCCAGTTTTGTGGCATCGGCATTTTTTAAATACACCACATAAATATTGCCCGACGGACTTTGCGAGATAGGTTGATCCAGCTTTTCCACCAGCGAGCGCACCAGTGCCATGCGCGCGGGGTTGGCGGCTCTGGCAATGAGGGTGTTGCTACGCGACTCGGCAATCACCGTTGTGCGAAAACTGGCATCGC
>JANMIH010000067.1:0-1891 GCA_031375685.1 Polaromonas sp.
CGCCCTTTCAATCATTGCTGGAGCAGCTATATATTTTGTAGCACTTTGGGCGGCGGGGTTGAAACTACGGACTTTGCTGCGGCGCTGAGCCCGCGCGAGGGATTCAACGCAAAGAGCGCAAAGGTTGCGCAAAGGTCGCAAAATAAAACTCAAGTCCAAATGATTTGAATTTTTTGCGCCCTTTGCGTAACCTTTGCGTCCTCTGCGTTCAAAAAATCTTCGCCTTCATACCCTGCACGAAAACATGCACCTGAGCTACGACACTCCCACCCCGCTGGACTATTTCGCCTCTCTGGTGCAAAGCGACGAGCATTTCCCGCTGCTGGAGGCCGCCGCCAGCCTGGCGCAAGACGAATACCCTGAACTGGACGTGCAGCAGGTGCTGGGCGATGTGGATCAGATGCTGGCCCGCATCAAGCGCCGCCTGCCTGCGGACGCTGCCGCCCTGCAGCGCCTGCGCTTGCTGAACCAGTTTTTTTTCCGCGAGTTGAGCTTTGGCGGCAACGTCAACGACTACTACGACCCCGACAACAGCTACCTGAACGCCGTGTTGCGCACCCGCCGGGGCATTCCCATCACGCTGGCCGTGCTGTGGCTGGAGCTGGCACAGGGCTTGGGCCTGCATGCACGCGGCGTGGGTTTTCCGGGGCACTTCATGGTCAAAGTGAACTTGCCCAAGGGTCAGGTGGTGATCGACCCGTTCAGCGGCCAGTCGCTCAGCCGCGAAGAACTCTCCGAGCGGCTGGAGCCCTACAAACGCAAAAGCGGCCTGGTGGGCGACTTTGAAGTGCCGCTGGGTCTGTACCTGCAAGCCGCTCCGCCACGCGACATCATCAGCCGCATGCTGCGCAACCTGAAAGAAGTGCACCAATCGCAAGCCGACTGGCAACGCCTGATCGCCGTGCAAAACCGCCTGGTCATCCTGCTACCCGAGGCCTGGAGCGAATACCGCGACCGCGGCCTGGCCCATGCGCAGCAGGGCAACGTGCCGCTCGCGGTACTCGATCTGGAGGTGTATCTGGCCAATGCGCAAGACGCGCTGGACATTGACGAGGTGGCGGCACAGGTGGCGGGGTTGCGGCGGGAGCTGAGTTGAAGTTGATGCTCGGTCGCCTCAAGCACCCTGCAAAACATTCAAAGCCAGCCCATACGCAGCTTTGGCCAGCCGCTCATCATTGGTCCACAGTGCAAGGCACTGGTGATGTTGTGCGCATGCCAGATGCAAAGCGTCCGGCGTGCGAAGGCCAAAGCGGGCGCGCAGTTGTGCTGCTTGTAGGAAAACCATTTCGGGTAGGGGCAGCTGAGCCACTTGGTTCAGCCCTTCCTCGTAGCGGCGCTGCAAAAGCAGGTCACCGGTTTGCATGGGTTTAACCAGGCATTCCAACTTGACCAAAGGCGAAATCGCAAAATCGGCAGGTGACTGCTTGGCCATGGCGGCTTGAACTTTTGGCGCCCAGACCGGGTGGTTTTCAATCGCGTTGATCAGCAGGCAGCTATCCAGGTAAATCAATCCCATGCACTGCGCTCTTGTGCGATGGCTTCATCTATTTCCTGGGCACTGCGTTGCGAAAACGCAGGGATGGGGTTTTCATCAAGCCACTTGATGAAATTGCCTTTCGTCGAAGGTAGGGCAACCGGGGACTGTGCTTTTGCCGGAACCAGTTGCGCCACAGGGGTGCCACGATTGGCAATGATCACGACATCGCCCGCCTGCGCGAATTTAATCAGCTGGGAAAGTTGGTTTTTGGCTTCAAGAACATTGACTTGCATGGCCGGCTCGCTCCTTCGTTAGCTAATACATGATAGCCAATCTGGCCAAGTATGGCCAGATATGGCTAATTTAGCTAGGAGCGGCAAGCCAAAACGTCCCGTGCCAACGCTTTTGCGGATT
>JANMIH010000078.1:0-4187 GCA_031375685.1 Polaromonas sp.
GAACCCTGCTGCGCGGCGACAAAATCGGCCTGCTGGGCCCGAACGGCGCGGGTAAAACCACGCTGCTCAAGCTGATTTTGGGTGAAATTCAGCCCGACGTGACCACGCCGCCCGGCAAAATCCGCCAGGGTGCGAACCTGCAGGTCGCTTACTTTGACCAGATGCGTGACGCACTGGACCTGGACGCAACGCTGGAAGACTTCATCAGCCCCGGCAGCGAGTGGGTCGAGATCAATGGCCAGAAAAAGCACGTCAAAAGCTATTTGACCGACTTCTTGTTCAGCCCCCAGCGCGCCAACTCCCCCGTGCGCACGTTGTCAGGTGGCGAGCGCAACCGCCTGCTGCTGGCACGCCTGTTTGCCCGGCCTGCCAACGTGCTGGTGCTCGACGAGCCCACCAACGACCTGGACATCGACACGCTGGAACTGCTGGAAGACCTGCTGCAAAACTACGCCGGCACGGTGTTTTTGGTCAGCCACGACAGGCGCTTTCTGGACAACGTGGTCACCAGCACCATCGCCTATGAAGGCACGCCCGAGAACCCCGGTTTCTGGCGCGAATACGAAGGCGGCGTGACCGACTGGATCACACAGTCCAAACGGGCGGCGCAGATCACTGGCAGTGCCAAATCGTCAGTTTCAGCGTCAATTTCAGCCTCAAAAAGCCCTGAAAAGGCCAAAAAAGAGGGTCAAATCGACCTCCAAGCCAATGAATCCGGGCGCAAGCAGCTATCAAAAAAGAAGCTGAGTTACAAAGAACAAAAAGAGCTCGAAGGTCTGCCTGCACTCATCCAGACGCTGGAATCCCAACAAAAAGCCATTGCCCAGGAGCTGTTTGACGGCAGCCTGTACGCCAGCAACCCCAAACGTGCCGCCGAGCTGACCGCCAAAAACGCCAAGATGGACGATGAGCTACTGGAGGCGATGACGCGCTGGGAAACCTTGTCGGCTTGAGTTTGTCAGCCTGACGATTTATTCAGCGTCAGGATGCGATAACCTCAGCACATGTCCAAAGAAGCCCAAGCGCGCATCAAAATCAACCAGCTGCTTGAAGCAGCTGGCTGGCGCTTTTTTGACACGGCTGCGGGCAAAGCCAACATCAGGCTTGAACACAACGTCAAACTCACGCAGCCAGAAGTCGATGCTTTGGGTAATGACTTTGAAACCACCAGCCAGGGCTATATCGACTTTCTGCTGCTGGATGACAAAGGGTTTCCGCTGGTGGTGCTGGAGGCCAAAGCTGAAAGCAAGAACCCACTGATTGGCAAAGAGCAAGCCCGCCGCTACGCCAAAGAGTTCAATTGCCGCTTTGTGATCCTGTCCAACGGCAACCTGCACTACCTTTGGGACTTGTCGCATGGCAACCCTCACATCATCACCAAATTTCCTGCGCCAGACTCGATCAAAGGCTATGCGCATTTCCAGCCTGACCCTGCGCGGCTCATCACAGAAGACGTACCAGACGACTACATAGCCCGCACGCAAATGCCAGCTTATGACACGGTGGCAGGCTGGAAGAGCGCTGATGAACAGCCTGAGTTCATCAAGAAAAACAAGCTTCGCTTCATGCGCACCTACCAGCAGCGTGCAGCCCAAGCCATCCAGGCCGCCGTCAAAGACGGCAAAACCCGTTTTTTGTTTGAAATGGCTACCGGTACGGGCAAAACGCTTACCTCTGCCGCTGTCATCAAGCTCTTTCTGCGCACAGGCAACGCGCGCCGGGTGCTTTTTCTGGTTGACCGCCTCGAATTGGAAGACCAAGCCAACAAAGCATTTATCGCGCTGCTTAAAAACGACTACAAATCCGCGATTTACAAAGAAAACCGCGACGACTGGCGCAAGGCTGAGATCGTCGTCACCACCGTGCAGTCGCTGCTGCACAACAACAAATACCAAAGCGTGTTTTCACCCACAGACTTTGACCTGGTGATTTCAGACGAAGCACACCGCTCGATTGGCGGCAACGCGCGCGCGGTATTTGAATATTTTGTGGGCTACAAACTGGGCCTGACAGCCACGCCCAAGGACTACCTCAAAAAGTTCAACACAGCCAAGCCGACCACCAAAGACCCACGCGAACAAGAACGCCGCCTGCTGCTAGACACCTACCGCACCTTTGGCTGCGAAACGGGCGAGCCCACCTACCGCTACTCGTTGCTAGACGGGGTGCGTGACGGCTTTTTAATCAACCCGCTGGTCGTGGACGCGCGTACCGAGGTCACCACGCAACTGCTGTCAGACACGGGTTACGCCGCAGTGGTCATTAATGAAGCCACGGACGGGGAAAAAACCACCGAACAGGTTTTCAAGCAACGCAGTTTTGAAAAGAAGTTTTTCTCAGACGCCACCAACCTGCTGTTTTGCCAAACTCTGCTGACCCACGGCTTGTGTGACCCAATCAGCAACGAGTTTGGCAAAACCATTGTGTTCGCCGTCAGCCAGAACCATGCCGCCAAAATCACGCAACTGCTCAACGATTTGGCGCACAAGCAGTTTCCTGGCCTCTACCAGTCAGACTTTGCGGTGCAAGTCACGTCGCTCATCCCCGATGCGCAGCAGTTCACCATCAACTTCACCAACAACAATTTGCTGGGCTCGGCTGCCGTGCTGCCCGCCTACAAAACCAGCAAGGCACGCGTGTGCGTGACGGTGGGCATGATGACCACCGGCTACGACTGCCCTGACCTGCTGAACCTGGCGCTGATGCGGCCTGTGTTTTCACCGTCGGACTTTGTTCAAATCAAAGGCCGGGGCACGCGCAAACATGACTTTACCGACGACCTGCGAGACGACAACCTGAAAGCACAGGTCACAGCGCCGCACAAAACCGCCTACAAGCTGTTCGACTTTTTTGCGACTTGTGAATATTTTGAGGAAACCTTCAACTACGACGAAGTCCTCAAGTTGCCCCGACCCAACAGTGGCAAGGCGCTGGTGCCGCCCAACGGGCCGGGCGAAGGTGAAGGTGCCGGAGAAGGTGAACCACCCCCTGGCAGCTACACCCATACCGCGCCAGACGCCATTGCCAGCCAGGTAGAACAACAAGTCGGCTTTCAGGGCATGAAGGTTGACCGCATGTTTTTTGAGAAGTTTGAGGACGTGGTCAAAGCCAACCCCATCATTGCCCAGCAGGTGGGTGACGCGCAGTGGGACCAGGCCATTGACTACATCACCACCGAGCTGTTTGACAAACCCAGCGAATACTTCAATCTGGACAAGTTGCGCCGCGCCGCAGGCGTTGACCGCCGCCTGGGCCTGCGCGAAATACTTGAAAAAGCCTTTGGCCTGATACCCGGCTTTAAAAGCAAAAACGACTTGCTGGAAGAAGAGTTTGAAAAATTCCTGCTTGACCAGCAAAGCGCCACAGGTTTTAGCGCCGACTCCACCGCCGCCGCCGTGCAGGCCATGAAGTACTACTTCAAGGCCTACGCCACAGACCACAAGCTGCGCGACATCATTGAAACCAAGCGCCTGACCGACCTGAACGTGTACCCCGCCTTTGGCATGAGCGACTTCAAAGCCGTGCCCAGCGTGTGGCGTGACCGCATCCCCGAGTATGTGAAAGACTACGTGCCGCTCAACCAATTCATGTAGCAACAAATGCTACCAACGTAGCCAAAACGGCTACGCCCCATAAGAAACCAACATGCTTGACTCCGAAACCAAACGCCGAATCGACGCCTGCCGCGACATTCTGGTCGGCAAAGTGCCTGACCCGAAAAGCCAGGTCGAGCAAATCACCATTGCGCTGATTTACAAGTTCATGGACGACATGGACGCCGAGGCGGAAGAGCTGGGCGGCAAGCGCAGCTTTTTTGCGGGGGACTACGCCCGCTTTGGCTGGGCCAAGCTCATGTCGCCCAGCCTGGGCGGCTTTGAGGTGCTGGCGCTGTACAGCGAAGCGATTCAGAAAATGAACGAAAACCCCGGCGTGCCCACGCTGTTCCGGGACATCTTCAAAAACGCCTACCTGCCCTACCGCGACCCTGAAACGCTTAAAAGCTTTTTAAAAGAAATCAACTACTTCAGCTACGACCATTCAGAGCGACTAGTATTTCGTTTCAATAAAACATTTACTTAATAAAGCTAATCTGCGATCATGTCAACCCAGTACCCCAACAGGAGACTGCAATGGCAAGACCAACGGCAAGGGCGGCACTGGTGCTCAGCCCATCTGAGCGAATCATG
>JANMIH010000081.1:0-1573 GCA_031375685.1 Polaromonas sp.
ACTGCATGGCGATGACCTCAATGTGCGCCGCGAAGGGCTCCACAGTCCTTAAGCGTTGTTAAGGAATCGCTAAACGTTGCTAAATCTGAAGGATTCGCAGGAAGCGCGCGGTGATTACACCACCCGCGAAAAACTGAACTCCCCCGGCGCACGAATCGGGTCCACGTCGACCGGGATGGTGTCTTTGGGCGAGAACTTGCCTTCCAGCAGCAATTTGGACAGCGGGTTTTCAATGCGCTGCTGAATCGCGCGCTTTAGCGGCCGCGCGCCGAATACCGGGTCGAAGCCGACCTTGGCGAGTTCTTTGAGCGCGGCTTTTGACACTTCAAGAGTCAAGTCCATCTTGGCCAGGCGCGCCTGCAGCACCTTCATCTGGATCGCCGCAATGCTCTCAATATGGCTGGCGTCCAGGCTGTGGAACACCACGGTCTCGTCAATGCGGTTCAAAAACTCGGGGCGAAAGTGGTTTTTAAGCTCTTCCATCACCGCATCTTTCACGTCTTCATAAGGCTTGCCCACCATGGCCTGGATCATCGACGAGCCGATGTTGCTGGTCATCACGATCACGGTGTTTTTAAAGTCCACGGTGCGGCCCTGGCCATCGGTCAGGCGGCCATCGTCCAGCACTTGCAGCAGCACGTTGAAGACATCCGGGTGAGCTTTTTCCACCTCGTCCAGTAGCAGAACGCTGTACGGTTTGCGTCGCACGGCTTCGGTCAAATAACCGCCCTCCTCGTAACCCACATAGCCAGGCGGCGCACCTATCAGGCGGGCGACGCTATGCTTTTCCATGAACTCGCTCATGTCAACGCGAATCAGGTGGTCTTCGCTGTCGAAAAGAAAGCCTGCCAATGCCTTGCACAACTCGGTTTTACCGACGCCGGTGGGCCCGAGAAACAGGAAAGAGCCGGTGGGTCGGTTCGGGTCAGACAGGCCAGAGCGCGAACGGCGTATCGCATTGGCCACTGCGCCAATGGCTTCGTTTTGTCCCACCACGCGGTCGTGCAACTTGCCTTCCATCAGCAACAGCTTGTCGCGCTCGCCCTGCATGAGTTTGCTGACCGGGATACCCGTTGAGCGCGCTACGACCTCGGCGATTTCTTCAGCACCGACCTGTGTGCGCAACAGCTTGGGTGTGGCATTGGCGTTGGGCGCGGCTTCGCAGGCTTGTGCGGCTTTCAGGCGCTTTTCCAGGTCAGGCAGCTTGCCGTATTGAAGCTCGGCGACCTTGTTGAAGTCACCTTTGCGGGTTTGCTCTTCAATCTGGAACTTGATGCGGTCAATTTCTTCCATCACGTCTTTGCTGCCGAGCGCCTGGGCTTTTTCAGCCTGCCAGATTTCGTCGAGGTCAGAAATTTCTTTTTGCAGTTTGGTAATTTCGTCTTCAATCAGACCAAAGCGTTTTTGCGAGGCTTCGTCTTTCTCGCGCCGCACGGCTTCGCGCTCGATTTGCAGTTGAATCAGGCGGCGATCCAGTTTGTCCATCACCTCGGGCTTGCTGTCGCGCTCAATGCTGATTTTGCTGGCTGCTTCGTCGATCAAGTCAATCGCCTTGTCAGGCAGAAAACGGTCG
>JANMIH010000374.1:0-3541 GCA_031375685.1 Polaromonas sp.
GCATGCGAGGCCAGCTTACAGCGCCTGCAAACCGATGTAATTGACCTCTACCAAATCCACTGGCCTGCGCGCAATGTGCCGATGTTTGGCATGCAGTATTTTGACCCGACCAAAGACAAAGTGGTCTCATCCATCCACACCCAACTCGAAGCGCTGGGCGCACTCGTCAAAGCGGGCAAGGTGCGTGCGATTGGCCTGTCGAACGAAACCCCTTATGGCGTACATGAGTTCGTGCGCCTGGCTGACCAGCACGGCCTGCCGCGCATCGCCACCCTGCAAAACCCGTACTGCCTGATCAACCGCAGTTACGAAAACGGTCTTGACGAAACCATGCATCGGCTGGGTGTGTCCTTGCTTGCGTATTCGCCACTCGGTTTTGGCTTGCTCACCGGCAAGTACGACAAGACCGGCACTACTGATCCAGCCCACAAAGACATCGGCAGGATGAGCCTGTTTGAAAGTATGCAAAAGCAGCGATGGGGCCGGCCAGACGCATTGACCGCCGCACGCCGCTACAACGCGCTGGCCCTTGCCAACGGCATGACCCCGACCCAAATGGCGCTGGCTTTTTGCTACACAAAATGGCAAGTCACCAGCACCATCATTGGTGTCACGTCGGTGGCGCAACTGGATCAGGATATCGATGCATATGGCACGACTTTGAGCGCCGAAGTGCTGGCCGAGATCGACAACATCCGCTGGGACATTCGCGACCCTGCGCTGTGAAGACTTTTTAAAGCCGCAGCTTTTGCTGACCGGGTCACTGACACATAAAAGAGGACTTACTTTGGACTATTTCTATTCAACCGCTGCTGTGGTGCTGGCGTACCTGCTGGGCTCGCTGTCATTTGCTGTGATCGTCAGCCGCGTGATGGGGCTGAAAGACCCGCGCAGCTACGGCAGCCACAACCCTGGCGCGACCAATGTGCTGCGCTCTGGCAGCAAGAAGGCGGCCATTGCCACGCTGCTGCTCGACGGTTTGAAAGGCTGGCTGCCGGTGGTGCTGGTCAAGTGGTTTGGCGCAGACTATGGCTTGGGCGACGGCACCATGGCCGCAGTTGCTTTTGCAGCTTTCCTGGGGCATTTGTTTCCCATATTCTTCAAGTTCCAGGGCGGCAAGGGCGTGGCGACCGCTGCGGGTGCGCTGCTGGGCATTGAGTGGCTGCTGGGGCTGGCCACACTGGCGACTTGGCTCATCATTGCCTACTTCACCCGCTACTCGTCACTGGCGTCCATGGTCAGCGCTGCTTTTGCGCCCGTTTTCTATCTGTTTGGTGACCGTGCTGCCTGGTACACAGAGCGCAGCGTGTTGCTGGCAATTTTCATGATTGGCCTGCTGCTGGTATTTCGTCACCGCGAGAACATCAACAAGCTGGTGTCAGGTAAAGAGTCACGTCTGAGCTTCGGCAAAAAACCAGCAGATTAGCGCTTATCGCTTGGTCAGCGTCATCTGGTCGTTTTCACGCAGCATTTGAAAGCGGGTTAAAAAACTGTTGCCCAGCAGCATGTAAGGCATGGGCTGCGGCGTGACCACGGCATCAATGCCAAACACCTCCACATCACCCACGCGCACGGAGTCCAGCCGGATGCGGTAGCCCTGCACATTGCCGTTGGCGGTTGACATCATCACTGGCTGCCCAGCCTTGAAGTTAACGCCAGCGCGCTCTGCATCTTGCGCGCCCATGGCGACCGACGTTGCGCCCGTGTCGACCATGAACTGCACCGCCCTGCCATTGATTTGCCCAGCCGTCATAAAGTGGCCGCCGGTGCCTGCGACCAGCACTATCCGGTTGCCTTTGCCGCCTGTTTTGCTGGCACCCATGTTGACCGGCGCTTCGCCCACACGCAGGGTGTTGCGCTTGCCGTTTTGCTCCACCACCGCCTGGTCGCCACTGGTGGATATGACTTTCACGCCTTCATGGGTCTCACCCACAGCGACTGTTTTGGGCGTTGTGCCGTTAACGACCAGTAATGCCTTGCTGCCGAGCATGCCTGCCAGGGCGACCGACTGCGCGTGTGCCGCAGTGCCCAAGAACAATAGCGCAGAAGCGAGCAGCGCGGAGGTGATATTTCTTTTCAAGCTGGGGCCACAGATCTGGCTTTGCCAGTCCGTAGGCGCAGCGGCCCCCTCGGGGGGCAGCGTAGTACGCGAAGCGACAAGCGTGGGGGTCATCTCAGTCGCGAAAATTATTGAAACTTAATGGGAAATCAGCGTTTTCAGCTTTGATGAGTGCCATGGCAGCTTGCAAATCATCGCGCTTGCCCCCTGACACACGTACTTTTTCTTCCTGAATCGCGCCTTGCACCTTGATCTTGCTGCCTTTGAGCAGCACCTGGATTTTTTTGGCCAGCTCGCTTTCAATGCCGTTGCGCACGGTGTTGATTTGCTTGACCTTGTCGCCGCCAATTTTGGTGGACTTGCCCACATCCAGAAAACGCGCATCCACCGCCGCCTTGGTCAACTTGTTGCGCAAAATGTCGTTGATCTGGTCCAGCTGAAAGTCGCTGTCGCCAATCAGAATGATTTCCTTGTCTTTCAGCTCGATCGATGCGGACGTGCCCTTGAAGTCAAAGCGCGTACCGATTTCCTTGGCGGTGTTTTCCACCGCATTTTTGACCTTGACCAGGTCTGCTTCAAGCACAGTGTCAAAAGAAGGCATGATTTTAAAAAAAGTTGAATAAATAGCAGGCGCTGCAATGGGACAATCACGCCATGTTAGTCGAGAAAAACGTTCCCCTCCAGCCTTTTAATACCTTTGGCATTGTGGCCAAGGCTTTGACACTTGTCCGTCTGCAGAACCAGTCCGATATTGATGCCGTTTTGGCCGATACAGCCTTAAAAGCCGTGCCCAAATTCATTCTGGGCGGTGGCAGCAACATTGTGCTGACGGGGGATGTCAAGCCGCTTGTGCTCAAAGTCGAAATCATGGGCAAACGGCTGGTCAGCCAGACCCCCAAAGCCTGGATTGTGGAAGCTGGCGCGGGCGAAACATGGCACGACCTGGTCACCTGGACGCTTGAAAATGGCTACCCCGGCCTGGAAAACCTGGCACTCATCCCCGGCAGTGTGGGTGCATCGCCTGTGCAAAACATTGGCGCCTATGGGGTTGAGCTGCAAGACCGTTTTGAGTCGCTTGACGCGGTGGATTTAACCACCGGCCAGCGTTTTACTTTGGACGCGGCGCAATGCGCTTTTGGCTACCGGGACTCGGTGTTCAAGCATGTGTCCCATCAGGGTTTTGGTTTGGCAGGCAAGGCACTCATCACCCATGTGCGCTTTGCCCTGCCGAAAAACTACAAACCCGTGCTGGGCTATGCCGACATCGAGAAAAAGCGCGCACAAGCCAATGTTGACAAACCGACAGCGCTACAAATTTACGAGTGGGTGTGCGAGATTCGCCGTGCCAAACTGCCTGACTGGCGCGTGCTGGGCAACGCGGGCAGCTTTTTCAAGAACCCCACCGTCACGGCCGAGCAGTGCGCCGACATCATTGCGCGTGAGCCCAAAATCGTTCATTACAACCTGGCCGACGGCTCGGTC
>JANMIH010000135.1:0-5228 GCA_031375685.1 Polaromonas sp.
CGGCGGTTTTGTCTGCTGCATTGCTGTTGGCTACCAGAGCTGCGTTACCAACGCGTCACGACTGGCTGCCGCTGTTCATTACTGCGGGCGGCATTGTGTTTGGGTTTCCCTTGTTCACGTCCATTGCCATGCGCCACGTCGATGCCATGCACGCCAGCGTGATTGTGGGCGTGCTGCCGCTGGCCACAGCCGCCGTGGGCGCGTTGCTGCACCGCCAACGGCCGTCGATTGGCTTTTGGCTGTGCGCGGGTTTGGGCAGTGCGCTGGTGGTGGTGTTTGCCGTGTTGCGCTCGGGCACCTCAGGCATGAGCATCAGCTATGCCGACTTGCTGCTGCTCGCCGCCATGCTGTGTGCAGCTGTCGGCTACTGCTATGGCGGTCGCCTCGCCGGGCACATGCGTGCTGAGCATGTGATTTGCTGGGCGCTGATCATTTCAATGCCCTTGACGCTGCCACTGAGTATCTATTCCTGGCCTGCCCAAGCCATCCAGCCAGCGGCGTGGTGGGGCTTTGCGTATGTGGCGGTGTTTTCGATGTGGCTGGGCTTTTTTGCCTGGTACCGCGGGCTGGCACTGGGCGGCACCGTACGGGTCAGTCAGGTGCAACTGGTACAGCCGTTTTTGTCAATGCTGTTTGCGATGCCACTGCTGGGCGAAAAGCTCGACGCTGTGACAGTGGGTTTTGGGTTGGCGGTGATTGCCACCGTTTTTATCGGCAAAAAAATGCCTGTAGGCATGTCAACATTGAGGACGTAAAAATGAACTGGATACAGGCTGCGCGCGCAGAAAAAATGAACCCCTCCGTGATCCGCGAAATCCCGAAGGTCACGGAAAAACCCGGCATCATCAGTTTTGCAGGGGGCCTACCCTCGCCGAAAACCTTTCCGATTGATGCGTTTGCAGCAGCCTGCGCCACGGTGCTTAAAACCGACGGCGAAGGCGCGCTGCAATATACGGCCAGTGAGGGCTACGCACCGCTTCGCGAATGGGTGGCTCAATCGTTGCCGTGGGACGTTGACCCGGCGCACGTGCTGATCACCACCGGCAGTCAGCAGGCGCTGGACCTGATTGCCAAGGTGCTGATCGACAAAGACTCAAAAGTATTGGTGGAGACACCAACGTATTTAGGGGCGCTGCAGGCCTTCACGCCGATGGAGCCAAGGTTTGTCAGTGTGGCCAGCGACGCGGAAGGTGTTGACACGGCCGACCTGCGAACCCAAGCCAGTGGCGCAAGATTTTTATACGTGCTGCCTAATTTTCAAAACCCGACGGGCAGCTCGATGAGCGAAGCGCGTCGGGCAGAACTTGCAACAACTGCCGCCCAGTTGGGCTTGCCAATTGTTGAAGACAACCCCTATGGTGATTTGTGGTTTGATGCACCGCCACCGTTGCCACTGACGGTGCGCAACCCGCAAGGCTGTATCTATATGGGCAGCTTTAGCAAAACGCTCGCGCCGGGTTTGCGTCTGGGATTTTTGGTTGCGCCCAAGGCGCTTTACCCCAAGCTGCTGCAGGCCAAGCAGGCGGCTGACTTGCACACGCCAAGCTTTAACCAGCGCATGGTGGCCGAGGTTCTCAAAGACAATTTTCTGGACCGCCACGTCCCCACGATACGTGCCCTGTACAAGTCACAGCGCGATGCCATGCTGGCCGCGCTTGATTTGCATCTGGCAGGCAGTGGCGTGACCTGGAATACGCCCGATGGCGGCATGTTTTTATGGCTGAAACTGCCGCGCGGCATGAACGCCATTGACCTGCTGCCCAAAGCGGTTGAGCGCCATGTGGCTTTTGTGCCGGGGTCGGCTTTTTATGCGGCTGAGCCGCAACTCAACACACTGCGCTTGTCGTTTGTGACAGCCACCAGCGCGCAAATCAATACCGGTATCGCCGCTCTGGCGGATGTCATCAAAGCCAATCTGCAAGGATAAAAATGAGCCAACTCAAAATCTGGGGCCGCATGAGCTCCATCAACGTTAAAAAAGCAGTCTGGACAGCTCAAGAGCTGGGTCTGGACTTTGAGCGTCTTGAGGCGGGTGGCATCCACGGTGTGGTGAAAACGCCGATGTACATGTCACTCAACCCAAATTCCCAAATTCCGGTTTTAGAAGATGGTGCCTACGTTTTGTGGGAATCAAATGTCATCACGCGGTACCTGTCCGCCAAATATTCCCCTGGGAATTTTATCCTGACGACCTGCAAGAACGCTTTGACGCTGAGCGCTGGATGGAGTGGCAGCAAACCACGGTCAATCCGGCCAGCCGCAACGGTTTTTGGCATTTGATTCGCCTGCCAGCTGACCAACGCGACCCGGCACTGATCGCGCAGTCGAATGCGGCCGTCGAGTTGCTGATGGCCATACTGGACGCCCACTTGGCCACACGCAGCTTCATGGCCGGGGAACGCTTCACCATGGCAGACATTCCGCTGGGCTGCGAGGTTCATCGCTGGTTTGGGTTGCCGCAAGCACGCCATTCGCGTCCGCATATTGAGCGCTGGTTTACAGCACTTGCAGCACGTCCGGCAGCCAAAGGCGTGCTGGATATGCCTTTGACTTGAAAGGACTCTCATGCAACAACGCCCCTTCAAACAAATCGACGTCTTCACTGCCTCGCCTTACTTTGGCAACCCGCTGGCCGTTGTGCTGGATGGTAGCGGGCTGGACGATGCCGCCATGCAGCGCTTTGCGCGCTGGACAAACCTGTCAGAAACCACCTTTGTATTGCCGCCCACACAAAGTACGGCCGACTATCGCTTGCGCATCTTTACACCCGGTGGTGAATTGCCCTTTGCTGGCCACCCCACGCTGGGCAGTTGCCATGCGTGGCTGGAGGCGGGCGGACAGCCCAAGGACAAAGAATTCATCGTGCAGGAATGCGCCAAAGGCCTGATCAACATCCGTCGCGACATGGCCCACGCCCGCCTGGCGTTTGCAGCACCCGCTATGTCGCGTTCTGCGCCCAGCCCAGTGGTGCTGGCGCAAACGGCCAGCGCGCTCGGTATCACGGCGGCACACATCACCGCTGCGCAGATGCTTGACAACGGCCCCATATGGCTGGGTTTGCTGCTTGATTCGCCAGAAACAGTGCTGCAACTGCTGCCTGACCACAACGCATTGGTCAAGTTGAACATCAAGGTTGGCGTGGCAGGAATTTACGCATCACCCGCATCGCCCCTGATTGCCAGAGCCAACCGCGAAGCCAAAGCTTTCGCGCAAAGCGCATCAGGTTTTTCGCCAGACCTGGAAGTCCGTGCCTTTGCAGCCTGCAATGGCATCCCTGAAGACCCTGTAACAGGAAGCCTGAACGCCAGCCTTGCACAGTGGTTGATGGCCGACGGTTTGATGCCTGAGCACTACAGCGCATCACAAGGTGTGTGCATGGGCAGAGCAGGCGAGGTTGATTTGCAAAAGGATACCCATGGCCAGATCTGGGTCGGTGGCAAGTCAGTGACGTGCATCAGCGGTGCGGTCACGCTGTGACAGCGCGGGTGGACCATCTGGTTGTCGCCGCCAGCACGCTTGACGAAGGCGTAGCCTGGTGAGAACGCACCCTGGGCATCACGCCTGGCCCGGGCGGGGAGCACCCCCTGATGGGAACACACAACCGGCTTGTGTCGATTGCGACAGCGCAATACCCAACCGCCTATCTGGAAATAATTGCTATTAATTCAGGAGCTAGTTGCACCCGTATTCAGGGCGAAGAACGCTGGTTTGACCTTGAAAATGAGGCTCTACAGCTCAGTTTGAAGCAAAACGGTCCACAATTGGTTCATTTTGTCGCCAGTACGCCGCGTGCAACGCCCGCCATTGAATCTTTGGCGAATCTGGGGGTTGACCGTGGTGAATTACTGGCGGCCTCGCGCATGACGGCCAACGGTCTGCTGTCCTGGAAGATCACGGTGCGAAGCGACGGCCAACGCTTGATGCACGGCACGCTGCCCACGCTGATTGAGTGGGGCGACGTTCACCCGACACAAAACATGCCAGCGTCAGGCGTGACGCTGCAATCGCTGACGGCAAGCCAGCCGCACACTGATGCACTGGCTGACGCTTATCAAGCCATTGGCCTGGAAGGTGTTGGTCTGGCAAACGGTGCGCCAAATCTGGTCGCGGTGCTTCAGACGCCGCTAGGTCTGGTCCGGCTTGAATCATCAGGACGCTAGATTGACATACAGCCGACACGCAGGCGACATGACTTGCAGCCAAGTCCGCCCACAATGGGTTCATGGGAACTCTCTATTTGGTCCGCCACGGCCAGGCTTCATTTGGCGCTGATGATTACGATGTGCTGAGCCCGCTGGGTCACCAGCAGGCGGTGCGCCTGGGTGAGTACTTCAAAACCAAAGGGATCGTGTTTGATGCGGCGCTCACCGGCAATTTACAGCGCCAAATCAGCACGCACGATGGCATTTGTGAAGGTATGGAAACAACGCCTCAAGCTTTGCGTTGGCCAGGGTTGAATGAATATGACAGCCACGCTGTCATTGCCACCGTCCATACGGGAAAACTTGAAAAACCCACCACACCCGAGCAGTACCGCCAGCACTTTCGTCTGCTCAAAGACGGTTTGACGCAATGGATGAATGGTGTGGTCAGCCCGCTTGGCATGCCCAGCTACAGCGACTTTGTACTGGGCGTGACCAGCGCACTTGACCATGTGCGTAAAACCCACGATGGCAACGTGCTGCTGGTCTCCAGTGGCGGGCCGATTTCAACCGCCGTTGGGCACATACTGGGTTGCAGCCCCGAGGCGACGATTGAACTGAATCTGCGCATTCGCAATTCGTCGGTCACTGAGTTGGCCTTTACCCCCAAGCGTCATATGCTGGTCACGTACAACACGCTGCCCCATCTGGACTCACCCGGTTACGCCGATTGGGTCACATACGCTTAGAACAGCAGGGTGATATCGCCACCACTAAACTGGGTGGCATGCGTGTTCCGCTTTTCGTCATCTGGTTTAAAAAAGACTTGCGCTGGCACGACCACGCGCCCTTGGCAAACGCCGCTGCCTGGGCCAAGCAGCACGGCGGCCGGGTGTTGCCTTTGTGGGTCTATGAGCCTGCCATGTGGCAGCAAAGTGACATGGCAGCGCAGCACGCCGGCTTTGCCAACGAGTGCCTGGCGGCGCTGGACGCGTGGATCAAGCAAGACAGCGCAGACAAATCACGTCTGGTGCGGCTGCATGGTCCGATACTGAATGCACTCACGGCGCTGCTCGACAAGTTGAG
>JANMIH010000158.1:0-3937 GCA_031375685.1 Polaromonas sp.
CGCTTGCTGGGCTCAGGCCAACCTCTGGTAGTGTCATGATTTACGAAAAGGTCAATAGGTTCAATTGTTTCACGGTGATGACTTGCGCCGGTATGTTGTTCAATGGATGCATCGAGTCATCAGGGCTTTCCCTTGTGCCCAAGGATACTGCGGAACTTGATAATCTTGTCTAAACTCCACCGATCTGGTTCGGGCAAAAATCCGACCAGTTATTTTGACTTTGAAAACCTCACGAGGAACCTCTATGAAAACTCTCGCCTGTATCGCTGCCGCAGCGGCCCTGGTTGCCATGGCTGCTCCAGCTTCGGCCCAGTTTGACAAACCCGAAGATGCCATCAAGTATCGCCAAAGCGCATTGAGCGTCATGGGCACCCACTTCGGACGCATCGGTGCCATGGTCAATGGCCGCGTGCCGTTTGACGCCAAAGTCGCCCAAGAAAACGCCGACATCGTGGCCGACATGGCCAAGCTCCCGTGGGCTGCTTTCGGCCCAGGTACAGACAAAGGTGCCATTCCAACGCGCGCCAAGGCTGAGCTGTTTGCCCAGCCTGCCAAAGCCAAGGAATACGCCGACAAGCTCATCGCCGAAAGCACCAAACTGGCCGCCGCCGCCAAAACCGGCAACGCCGACACACTGAAAGCCGCCTTCGGTGCCACAGCCGGTACCTGCAAAGCCTGCCACGACGACTTCCAGGCCAAGCTGTAATATTGGTTGCTATTAAATCAGTAGCTGCTTACGCCTGTTTTTATTGGGCTAGAGCCTGATTTAATGCCTAAAAAAGGCCTGTTTTGATGAAAAACAGGCCTTTTTGACGTTTGGGCAACGAAGATGTTGAATCTGACGCACTTTTGCATATTGTTCTTGCCTGCCAACGCCCGGCTTTGCAATCTTTAACCGGGCTTTTGCATCCATCCGGCATACTTGGCAGCATCTTTATGTCGAGGAGCCAAACATGCAGCGCAGACAATTCAACCAGGCCGCCATCGGTGCGCTGATAGTGGCCGCCTACAGCCAAGCGCATGCGCTGTCGCTAGGCGACCTGGCAGGTATCTCCAACAAAGACGCCAGCGCCGGCCTGAAAACCGCGCTTGAAAAAGGTGCGCTGGCTGCCGTGGCCTTGCTGGGCAAAACCGATGGCTTTTTTGGCAACGACAAGGTTCGCATCCCGCTGCCGGGGTATTTGAACGACGTGGCTGGGCTGCTTAAAAACCTGGGTCAAGGCAAGCGGGTCGACGAGCTGACGCTGTCGCTTAACCGCGCCGCCGAGGCGGCCGTGCCGATGGGTAAAACGCTGTTGGTCAACGCTGTCAAAAACATGAGCGTGACGGATGCCAAAAACATTCTGGCAGGCGGCGATACGTCAGTCACTGCCTTTTTTGCCGACAAAACCCGCGCGCCGCTGGGCGTCACGTTTTTGCCCATTGTCACCAGAGCCACTGAAAAGGTTGGCCTGCTCAACAAGTACAACGAGTTCGCAGGCAAGGCCGCTGGCTTCGGTCTGGTCAAAAAAGAAGATGCCAATATCCAGCAGTACGTGACGGGCAAGTCGCTGGACGGTTTGTATCTGGTGATTGGCGAAGAAGAAAAGAAAATCCGGCAAGACCCGGTCGGCACAGGAAGCGCGATTTTGAAGAAGGTGTTTGGGGCGATGAAGTAGCGCGTCCTCGCACATTTCAGGTGCCTTTTAGGGCTTTGACCCAATCAATACGGGCGCAAGCAGCTACTAAATTAATAGTAAGTCCAAAGCGTCTTGCGCGCCGTGGCCAGCCGCTGCTCCAGGTAGGCGCCGTAAAAATCTGGGACGGCAATGCCGACCAGGCGCTCGGCCAGCTCTTGCCCCTGGCTGCCGATAAAGAGCACGGTGGGAGTGAAAGTGGCCTTCCAGACTTTGGCTTGTTGCGCGGCCGTGGTGGCTTTGCCGTCAAAGCCAACAAGCGGGGTGACTTTATTGGACACATCGATTTGCCAGGCTTGCAGACCGCTGTCACGCTGTGCCGGTAGCAGGTAATTTCGGCGTACCAGCTCGCAGTACACACAGCCGGGCAGGCTGATCAGCATCACCAGCGGCTCGCCTCTGGCTTTGGCAGCCAGCGCTGCTTGGGGCAGGGACGTGGGGACGGGCAAAGCGGTGTCTTTGGCGTGTGCCCACGCGGTGGGCAGTGCGCATGCCAATGCTACTGAAAACTGCCTTCTGCTGAGTTGCATCTCACATCACCTTGTCAAATAATCTTGCTTTGTTTGAGATCAGACAACATCGCGTGAGGGTAGTTCAACAAGCTGCGCAGCACCTCGTCAGTATGTTGACCCAGCAACGGCGGTGGCAAGTCAGTGCGTACTGGGGTGGCGCTCAGTTTGATGGGGCTGGACACCAGCCGCAAATCGCTCTGGTGCGGGTGCTGCCAGTGCGTCACCATGCCGCGTGCTGCAATCTGTGGGTCGTCAAACACCTCGGCCAGGTTGTTGATCGCGCCACACGGCACTTTTGCCGCTTCCAGTGCCGCCAGCCAGTCGGCTTTGCGGCGGGTGTGCATCACAGCTTCAAGCAGCGGCACGAGTTGTGCGCGGTTCTTAACGCGGTCGCGGTTCAGGGCAAACAGCGGATTCGTGCCCAGCTCGGGCACGCCGGCGACTTCGCAGTACTTGCGAAACTGCGAGTCATTACCCACGGCGATGATGATGTGGTCTTTGCTGCCATCTGCTGCAGGCGCAACCTCGAACACCTGGTACGGGACGATGTTCTGGTGCGCGTTGCCCATGCGGCCCGGGACCTTGCCACTGACCAGGTAGTTGGCTCCCAGGTTGGCAAGCATGGCGACCTGGGTGTCCAGCAGCGCCAAGTCCACCTGTTGGCCAACGCCCGTTTTTTCAGCATGGCGCAGTGCGGCCAGTATGCCCACGGTGGCGTACATGCCTGTCATCAGGTCGGCGACGGCCACACCGACTTTTTGTGGGCCGCCGCCCAAATCATCGCGCTCGCCCGTCACGCTCATCAGCCCGCCCATACCCTGAATGGCATAGTCGTAACCGGCCCGGTCGGCATACGGGCCGGTCTGGCCAAAGCCTGTGACCGAGCAGTACACGATGCGCGGGTTGATGGACCTCATGCTGGCGTAGTCCAGCCCATAACGCGCCATGTCGCCGACCTTGAAGTTCTCAACAAACACATCGCAAAGCGCCACCAGCTCACGTATCAGCGCTTGCCCAGCAGGCTGCGCGATATCGCATGTCACGCTGCGCTTGTTGCGGTTGGTACCCAGGTAGTAGGCCGCTTCTGGTGTGTCGTTGCCTTGTGTGTCTTTCAGGAAGGGCGGACCCCAGGTGCGGGTGTCGTCGCCCGTTTCTGGACGTTCGATTTTGATGACATCAGCGCCTAGGTCGGCCAATGTTTGGGTACACCAAGGGCCGGCCAGGACGCGGGATAAATCGAGGACGCGGATGCCGGCTAGAGAGTTCATGCCTTCATTTTGCCTGTAAGAAGTGATTGCAGTCCTTGATGCAAGGATCGAATCCAAGAATCACAGTAAAGAAATTTGACGCACAGCTCCGTAGTTCCTACAGGGCAGCCTCTTTAACTATCCCAAGGGTCAAAGTGCCTAAGCAATGCGCGCCAATCCATTGAGAAGTCGCAGGACGGGGACTGTCCAAAGTCTTAGCAGTTGAATTCTAAGGGCGTAAGCGGTGTCATGCTGTTGTTGCAGAAGATGCCGTTGAGCGTCTCACAACCTGCGGCCGGTTGTAGACCCAGTTGTAGTTGTACCGTACGAAGCTTTTTCTTTGAATTTGAATGCGAAGACAAGGACGAGTTCTATGCAGGATGTGATAAAGCAACATTTATTCTGTAAATTTCGATCGTTGGTTCCGGGAATGTTGCGCGAGCGCGTCGGTGGTTTAGTGTTTCATCGTCAGGTAGATTTTGGCGGTCAACCACTCCTCGTC
>JANMIH010000171.1:0-6038 GCA_031375685.1 Polaromonas sp.
CAGTTGCGGAGCAGTTGCCGAGCACCAACAGGTGGACGGCGTTCCTGAACTATGTGGTGGCCAAAATCACCCGGCCATTGCCGCCCTGGATAGCACCAAAGCAACTTATGGCGACTGGCTAACTGCCGGATTTAGGATGAACGGGTGCGTAGCTTGGTACGGTGTTAACCAGAAACTCTTTGCACCGTCCGCGGCGGCAAGTTCGTCAGCGCGACGAGGATATTGGGCACAACACGAGACATGTCTTCAAGACGATTGCTGTTGGCCAAAACAATCAACACGGCAACAGGCAAGGTCGCCAGGTTTTGCTGGTACTCGATGCCTTTATCCGCAGTCAGCAGAACATCAAATTCGGTTGCAGCCAATGCTAATAATTTGCCGTTTTTAATCCCGCCCCAGCCATGTCGCTGGACAGACTTCACGTCATGACCAATTAGCAGTCGGCCCAGGTGGGTAGGTACAGACTCATCAAGCAGGTTGCGCATCTGCCACCAAGCCTTCGCGGGCTTCTTCTAGAACTTTGATAGCCAACTCACGGCTAACCGAAGGGAAGTCTTCGACAAAAACGTCAAGCGAATCACCTGCTTCAAGATGTTCAAAAAGAACGCGAACCGGCACACGTGTGCCAACAAAAACCTGGCTGCCGCCGAGTATGTCGGCATCGACCACCACATTGCGCGATTGCATGGGATGCTCCTTTAGAGAAGTAAGCATCCAGTTTACTGCTATCGCATCAAATCTTCACCCCAGCCCCTTTCACCGCAGGCCCGAGCACGGCGACCTGCTCTTTCACAAAGCTGTTGAACCCGGCCACGTTGGTTGGCACCGCGGTAATGCCCAGGTCAGCGAATCTCTTTTTGATCTCGGGCATGGCCAACACCTCGTTGCACACCACGTTCAGGCGCGTCACCATGTCAGCTGGCAGCCTGGCAGGGCCCGACAGGCCAAAAAAGTTCTCCAGCACCAGCTTGCGGTAACCCAGCTCCACCACGGTGGGCACATCGGGCATCAGGGGTGAACGGGTGGTGGCTGTCACAGCCAGGGGAATCAGCTGGCCGGTTTTGAAAAACGGCACATACGAGGTGATCACATCAATGCCCACCGGAATCACGCCAGCAATCAAATCGGTCGTCATCGGTGCGCCGCCGCGGTACGGCACATGCTGCAGGTTCACGCCCATGACTTTTTTCATCAGCTCGCCGTGGATGTGGCCGATGGAGCCGGGACCGCCAGAGCCAAAGTCGACCCGGCCCGACTTGCGGGCAGCCGCTTCAATGTCGGCCACGCTGGTCATGCTGGCCTTGGGATTGGCCATGATGACCAGCGGCGCTGAACCCAGGTAGCTGATGTGGGTAAAGGCCTCTATCGGGTCATAGGGCAGCTTGTCGAGCGTGAAAGGCCCCAGTGCAATCGGGGTGGTGTTGGACAGCATGAAGGTGTAGCCATCAGGCGCAGACTGCGCCACAAACGCGCCGCCAATCGTGCCGCCGGCACCGGGTTTGTTGTCAACCACCACCGACTGGCCCAGCTTTTTGGTGAGCTGCTCAGACATCAACCGTGCCACCACGTCACTTGAGCCGCCGGGCGGAAAGGTCACCACGATTTTGATGGCTTTGTCAGGCCAGGCGGCGCGCGCTGGCAACGCCAGGGAGGCGGCACCTGCTGCGGCCCATTGCAGGGCTGAACGACGGGACAACTGGGTGTTTGGCTGGGCGTTTTTCATGGGGGTCACCTCAATCAAATTAAATGGAGGATTTAATATACGGCGCTCGCACTGGCACGCCAATCGCTTGCAACTTATGTCTGGCATAAGCCGCCAACGACATAATGCAACGGATCGCACCATATGCGTGCATGAACCCTGTCAGAGTGACCAAATCATGACCCGAGCCACCGACCCGTTTGACACCTACCTCTTGAGAGTCTTCAGCATGCTGATGGCCGAGCGCAGCGTGTCCCGCGCTGCTGCCAAGCTGGACCACGCCGTGTCTGCTGCGCTCAAGCGGCTGCGGGACATCCGGGTGACCCGTTGCTCATCAAAGACAAGCAGCGCATGGTGCCGACCGAGCGAGCCTTGCAGCTTGAAGCGTCGGTGCGCATCGTGTTGGGCGAGATTGAAAGCCTGCTGGCGCCTGCCGCCGAGTTTGATCCGGCCAGCACCAAGCTGACCTTTCGCGTCGGCACGCCCGACTACCTGGCGCCACCGCTGATGGCCAGCCTGGTCAGCTACCTGCGCATGACAGCGCCCAAGGCCAGGCTGGTGTTGATACCGCTGGGCCATGACTACGACTACGAAGCGGCGCTGGCCAATGGTGAGCTGGACATCGTGATTGGCAACTGGCCACAGCCGCCCGAGCACCTGCGCATGGCCATATTGCTGGAGGACGAAGTGGTCTGCCTGGTCAGCCGCGACCACCCGCGTGCCGGGACACAACTCACCGTCACTGATTACCTGAACGGCGCGCACATCGTGCCGCTGACTTACAGCGTGATGCAGCGCGGCGTGGTCGAGTCGCACATGGCCGCCCTGCGCCTGAGCCGCGAGCCTACCGTCACCGTGCCTTACTTCAGCATGGCGCCCAGTTTGTTGCCAGGCACCGACCTGATCTTTACCACCAGCCGCCACTTTGCCGAGCACTACGCGCGCCAGTTGCCACTGACCGTGCTGAGCGCACCCTTCGACTTTCCCACCATGCGTTTTTACCAGCTGTGGCACAGCCGCACCCAGCAGTCACAAAGCCATGCCTGGCTGCGCTCGCTGCTGTCAGCCGTGGCGCGGACTGCAGATGCGACGCAAGGCTTGCGGCAGCCTGGAGAAATAAAATTAAAATCTAAAACGCTACTTAAATAATAGCTGCCTGCGCCCGTAATGATTGGGCTACAGTCTACTTATTAACCACAGACCGCAAACGCCTTGCCTGCCAGTTGTGGCTTGATAACATCAAGCTGGCCACGCAGCGCCGCATCGACCGCTGGCAGCTTCAGGCGCTGGCCGCGCTGCTCGGCTCGTTCTTGCATCACCCTGGCGGTCTTCACGCCTTTTTTGGCGATGCGCGCCAGTTCGGCCTCGGCCTCTGGCTGGGTTTTGAAGCTACCCAGTGACAAGCCCGGCTCCAGCGATGCGTTGTTCAGCGCTTCAAACGACACGCCCAAGCCGCGCAGCTCAGACTTTTTCTTGACCACCGCCTCGTCGCTGTTGTACTTGCCCATGTACACCAGCCAGCGGGCGGGTACCAAGGCGCTTTCGATCACCCAGCTGTTTTGCGGCAAGCTGCTGACCAGCTTTTCGCGCAGCACCATGGTTTGTTCTTCATTGAACAGGCCAACTTGCAGGCATTCGGTGGCGCTGACCGCCGTGCCGGCGTTGGCCACGGCCTGCGCGGCGGTTTGAAGCTGGCTGGATTCTTGCGGGTTCAAAATGCGCAGCGCCTCGGGTTTGATTTGCTGGGTCATGCGCTGCGGCTCGGCTTGCGTGGCAGGCGCAAAGCCGTAAGCCGCCAGCAGCCCTTGCGACCACGCGTAGTAGCCGGCATTGGCCAGGATCAACGCCAGAACAAGCAGTCTTAACATGGCCGCACGCTGACCTCAGAACTTGTGATTTCTTTCATACCAGCGGAAGTATGCACCAGCAGCGCGCCCAGCTCTGTCACGCCGTGGGCCTCGCCGTGGGCCTCGCCGTGGGTCGCATCCGACAGCAGCACATCGCGGCCAGCCAGCACGTCGCGCCGGGCAAAGCGCGCTTGAAACGGCGCAAAGCCGAAGGGCGCAAAAGCCTGCACGGTTTGCACCAGCGGAGGCAACACGGCGAGCAGGGTGCTGGCCACGTCGGCGTCGGGCTGCAAATCTTGCAGGCAACCGGGCTGGACAGCCGAGCCTGCTTGGGCCGTAAACGCCACCATCCGCACATTGATGCCCACCCCGATGACCACGTAACGCTGGCCTTCAAAGGTGGCAGTCTCCACCAGGATGCCGCCCAGTTTGCGTTCGGTCTTGCCCCCTGTCCTTTTGTCTACCAGCCACAAGTCGTTGGGCCACTTCAGGGCGATGTGGTGATCAGCCAGATGGCCTGCGTCCAGGCTGTCGGCCAGACTGACGCCCACGGCCAGCGACAGCCCTGACCAGGCGACAGGCGACAGCGCCATGCCGAGTGAAAACATCAAACTGTCACCGCGCTGGCTGTGCCACTGGCGGCTCAAGCGGCCACGCCCGGCGCTTTGTTGCTCGGCCACCAGCAGCGTGGGCTCTGGCCGCCCCGCTTTGAAGCGCCGCATCAGCTCGGTGTTGGTGGAGTCAACGGTTGGCAAAGCCTCGCAGGTAAAGCCCGGCAATGCGGGCTCGATGGCCTGCCAGATGGCTTCCAGTGGCCAGCGGATGGGGTCTGTGGCCACGCTCACTTCTTCTTGTCTTTTTTCTTTTTCTTGTCGTCTTTGTCTTTGGATTTTTCTTTTGGCGCCAGCAACGTGCCCCGGCACTTTTTGGCACCGCACCAGCACGGGTACTCAGCCAGCAGCTTCTTGGTGTACTTGGCGTCAATGATCAGGCCGTAGTCGTAAAACAGCTCTTCACCGGCCTTGATATTGCGCAGCGCCTTGATGAACACGCGCCCACCGTCTTCGTCGGCTTCGCAATTGGGTTTGCAGGCATGGTTGATCCAGCGCGACGAGTTGCCGCCATGCTTGGCGTCAATCACATGCTTTTCGTCCGTGTGAAAGTAAAAGGTGTGGTTCGGGTCTTTCGGGTCGTGCGGGTGGCGGCGCAGCGCTTCTTTCCAGGTGATGACCTCGCCCACATACTCAATGATGGTTTCGCCTTCAGCCAAATCAGTCAGAGCAAACACACCCTTGCCATGCACGCCAGATCGGCGGGTTTGAATGCGGCGAGCGTCTGATGATGGGGCGATATCTGAAGTGATGGGGGCGCTGGCGACTTGACTTTTTAGCACGGCAAAACACTTCCAGAAATTTTTGAGGTATGGTTAATTCATGCAGGTGCGCGCATGTGCGTGCGCGCCTGCCCGCGCGTACATGCGCGAGAAGCCCGTATTGTAGTGACGCAATTTGACAAGGAGCCCGCTATGTTCAATCGCAGAAATCTGCTCAAGACCAGCGCCCTGACACTGGTCACCCCGGCGTGGGCGAAGGGCGCTGAAAGCCCCTTGCCCAAGCTCGGCAGCACGCTGCGACTGCCCGATGTGAAGCTGCTCAATGGCGAGGTCTGGACACCGCAAAAACAGGACGCCAGAACGCTTGTGGTGTACTGGTGGGCTAGCTGGTGCCCTTTTTGTGCGGTGCAATCGCCCCATATAGAAGCACTGTGGCGCGCGCAAAAGGCCAATGGGCTGACTGTGCTGGCGCTGTCGATTGACAAGCAGGAAGCTGCAGCCACTGCCTATATGAAAAGCAAAGGCTACAGCTTCCCGGCGGGTATGGTGACACCCGAGGTGGCTAAGATGCTGCCAAAACCCAAGGGCTTGCCGGTGGTGGTTGTGTTGAAAATTGACAGGTTAAAGCCACGTGAAGGCAAAGTTGTTTTTGCCGAAGGCGGGGAAATGTTCCCTGAAGACATTGAAGGTTTGAAGAAGTACATATGAATATGAAAACTCTGGTCATTGCAGAAAAGCCCTCGGTCGCGCAAGACATCGTGCGCGCCATCACGCCGACGGCGGGCAAGTTTGAAAAGCACGACGAGTATTTTGAAAGCGACGAGTGGTTGGTCACGTCCGCCGTCGGCCACCTGGTAGAAATTCAGGCGCCCGAAGAGTTTGACGTCAAGCGCGGCAAATGGAGCTTTGCCAACCTGCCGGTGCTGCCGCCCTACTTTGACTTAAAGCCGATGGACAAAACCAAGACGCGGCTGAATGCCATCGTCAAACTGACCAAACGCAAGGACGTGGGCAACATCGTCAACGCCTGCGACGCGGGTCGTGAAGGCGAGCTGATTTTCAGGCTCATCCAGCAGTACGCCAAAAGCAAGCACCCCGTAAAACGCCTGTGGCTGCAGTCGATGACGCCGGCCGCCATTCGCGACGGCTTTGAAAG
>JANMIH010000201.1:0-1662 GCA_031375685.1 Polaromonas sp.
CAAAGCAGGGGGACTTCGTGGTAGGCCCTGCTTTGGCGATTGCACGCAGTTCATCACAGTTCCAAAAACATGGACTGGATGGCCGGCTCGCGCCAGCACATTCTTGAGACGCTGATCACCCGCACACTGATACTCGGCCCCATTTATGTGCTGGGTTTTTCAAAGGAAGTGATCGATGCCTACATCCTGATCGTCGGGTTCCAGGCGGTGTTCAATCACGCCAACGTCAGCGTACGGCTGGGGCCGCTTCGGTTTGTGATCGTCACGCCCAACTTTCACCACTGGCACCACAGCCAGGACGATGAAGCGCTGGACCGCAATTACGCCGCCCACTTCGCGTTCATTGACTACCTGTTTGGCACCGCCGTTAAAAGCACCAGGCTCTGGCCAGAACGCTACGGCGTGGTGGGCGACTATGTGCCCAAAGATATTGCCGGGCAGCTTAAGTTTCCGTTTGTCTGGAAGGGCTGATGTTTGCTATTTATTCAATAGCTGCTTGCGCCCGCTTTCATTGATCTAGAGGCTTATTTGACATACCATTTTGACGCTGTAGTGATAGGCGCAGGCGCTGCAGGCCTGTTTTGTGCCGCCATTGCAGGCCAGCGCGGGCTGCGCGTGCTGGTGATTGACCACAGTGAGAAAGTGGCCGAGAAAATCCGCATCTCAGGCGGTGGGCGCTGCAACTTCACCAACCGCGACGTGTCGCCCGCCAACTTTTTAAGCGACAACCCGCACTTTTGCCGCTCGGCGCTGGCAGGTTACTCGCCGCAAGACTTCATCGCCCTGCTTGTCAAACACAATGTGCCGTTTCATGAAAAGCACAAAGGCCAGCTGTTTTGTGACCGCTCGGCGGAAGACATCATCAACCTGCTGCTGGCGGAGTGTGCTGATGGCAAAGTTGAGCGCTGGCAGCCCTGCAAGGTCGAAAAAGTGACCTTTTCAAGCATCAAAAGTGACTCTAGCTCAATGGATTCGGGTGCAAGCAGCTATCAAATCAGTACTGACCGGGGTCTGGTTGAAACACCGCAGCTGGTCATTGCCACAGGCGGCTTGTCGATTCCAAAGATTGGGGCGACTGACTTTGGTTACCGCATCGCCCAGCAGTTTGGGCTGCGCATGGTCGAGCCCCGAGCCGCCCTGGTACCGCTGACGTTTGACGGTGATGCCTGGTTGCCGTTTGCGCAACTGGCAGGTTTGGCCTTGCCGGTGCAAATTGA
Source organism: Polaromonas sp. (assembly GCA_031375685.1). Classification (GTDB taxonomy): domain Bacteria; phylum Pseudomonadota; class Gammaproteobacteria; order Burkholderiales; family Burkholderiaceae_C; genus Polaromonas. The sequence goes on from JANMIH010000201.1 coordinate 1,218, forward strand.
AACGGGCACGCTAGACGCCACACCCAAACAGCGCAAAAAGGCCACCGTGTTTGCCGAAGACCTGCTGTTTACCCACAAAGGCCTGAGCGGCCCGGCGGTGCTGCAAATATCCAGCTTCTGGCGTGAAGGCCAAAGTCTGCGCGTGAACCTGGCCCCCGGCCAGGACTTGCCCGCAACCCTGCTGCGCGCCAAAGCCAGCTCCAAAAAACTCATCGCCAACGAACTGGCCAGCGTTGTGCCCAGCCGCCTGGCAGACGCCTGGGCCAGCACAGACGCGGCGTTGCAGCGCCCGATTTGCGACGCCACGGACAAAGCCCTGAGCGGATTGGCCGAGCGCCTGTCTGACTGGCAAATCACCCCCAACGGCAGCGAAGGCTACAAAAAAGCCGAGGTCACCGCAGGCGGCATCAATACGCGGGATTTGTCGTCCCAAACCATGGAATCA
>JANMIH010000202.1:0-7600 GCA_031375685.1 Polaromonas sp.
GGTTTTGGCACTGGCGGGCAGAGCCAAAACCAGGGAAGAAGCCACAGCAGAGGCCAGTAGGGCAAGTTTGAGTTTCATGAAAGTCCTTTGTCGCCAGCAAAATTGGCGAATAACTAAAAGCATGAACTATGCCCCAACGCCGAATCCTCAGTTACCGGGCTTTCACTAGGACAGTCTCACTGACGACGGCGAATCAGTGCAAAGAAATCGGCGTGGTGGCCAAGCCGCTGTAGCCTTCCAGCGTGTCTTCAATTTCCTGCTGTGTTGGGGTGTTGATTTGCCAGGCGCTCAGGCGCTGCTGGAACATTTCGGCCCAGGAGCCATCGAGGTAAACCTCTTTGCCGGAGCGTTTGTCAACAATCTCAAACCCGTTGCGCGCCATGTGCGGAATGGTGGGGGGCGGGGCGGATGCTTCTGGCGCGTTGGCGTGAATTTGCACCACCACAAAAGATTCAGAGTCGTAAAGCATTTGCATTTGATGTGATCCTTGATGCATTCTAAGCATGCACTGACTTTCCATATAGCAACGCCAGTGCCAACTTCAAGGCTGACAGGGTTAATCCGATTTCTAACCTGCGTTTTGTTGTATTACTTCACAGGCTTTTGCTGATTTCGGTCAATTGCTGGTCAATATAGTCGCCACCATGCTGCGTGATGCGGCTGCGCACAGGCAGATAGCCCAACGAGGGTGCAAACCAGATCTCCACTTTCTGGTCAAACTCCTTGCGCGGCTTGCGGGTCAGCTTCAAGGCCTGCATCGGTGCATTCATCAGATCCAGCGTTTCTTCAGCTTCAATGATGAATGTCCAACTGTCGGCCTCACGCGGGCCAATGGTCAAAAAAGTGATGTTGCTGCCCGGCGGGAAACCTGCCGGGTTGGCCGCCAGCATGCCAGCCAACTGCAAAAACACACTCACCCGGTCTTGCACGCCTTCTATCCAGGGGGCATCCGGTGTGTTGGCGCTGAAGATGATTTTGCCTTTGTCGGCCTCAAAATGTGCCGCCAGCTCTGTCCTGAACTTGTCGGCAAAGCGGGCAGGTGCCAGGCCGCTGCCAGTGACTTTGCCAACGCTGGTCATGCTGCGCGAGCCGACCAGGAAGGCGCTGACTTTCATCATGGCGTCGTAGGTGTCGCCATCGGTTTTCCAGTTCAGTTCGGCCGTGGCGTGGTAGTTCAGGTTTTTTGACAGGCCAATGACTTTGTACTGCAAGCGCACAGAACCCGGCAATCTGATGGCGGTCACTGGCGTGGTTTCGGGGCTGGGTGCGGGTGCAGCTACCACCTGTGTGGGTGTGGCGGCCGCGGCACTGTCAACGGGTATGTCTGCCACCGCTTGAGGTGCGGACACGGATTCAGCAGTCGCTATTATTTCAGGAGCTGCTTGCGCCCGTATTTGTTGGTCTGAAGGCTGATTTGAGGTATTTTTCGGGCTGGTTTTGACAGATTTAACAACTTTTGGGGCGGCTACAGGGGCTGGGACGGCCGCTGGGGCTGGTGTTGCCTGAATGCTGCGGGTGGTGAAGGTTTTAGCGTTTGCTTCAGCGCCGCTGCCCAGCTGCGCGGGGGACGCTTGCAGCACCAGCGCATGAGCAACCACAACCAGCGCGGCCAGCGCTGTCAGGGGTCGCCAGCCTGGTGAAGAGGCGTCGGCGATTTTTGCGTTGTTGGCCTGCAGGCCAAGGCTTATCATGCCGCAATGTAGCCCAAATCGCTTGACAGTTGCTGAGCTGCGGCTTTGAGCGGTGTGGCGACTTTGCCGCCCCAATCGGCGTCAAACGTACTGAGCGAGCCCAGCGCCACCATGCCCAGCACCATGTGGCCGTCGGCGTCAAAAACCGGGGCGCAAAAGCCGCCCACGCCCGGCAGCAGGGTGTTGACGACTCTGGCCACACCATGCTGGCGCGCTTCGTCCAGCAGCATGGTGACTTGCGCCATGTTGGCGGGCAAGTCGCGCCGGCCCAGCTTTTGCGCACGCGCCAGTTCGTCTTTCAGCAGCCCTTTAAGCCGTGTGTTCACAGCCGCTTGACGCGTTGCCATAAACGCTGCAAAACACAAGCCCGTGGCTGACGACAGCAGCGGCATCACATCGCCCAAGCGCAAATTCACCGTCACGGCCTGGGGCGATTCCTCCCAATGCACCATGCACGGGCCCTGGTTGCCCCAAACGGCGAGGGCCAGCGTTTGGCCGATTTGTGTCATCAGCGGGCTCAGCCGTGCTCGGGCCAACTTAACTGCATCAATCCTTGAAAAAGAAGCGAGCCCTAACTTAAGTGCTGCGGGCCCCAGGTCATAACGGGTCGTCCCAGCGTCCTGCACCACCAGCCCCAGGCGCTGAAAGCTGACCAGATAGCGATGCGCCTTGGCAGCTGACATGCCTGCCCTCGAAGCCAGGTCGCGCAGCATCAGTGCATCACCCGCGCTGCTTAAAACCTCTAATAAACCAAAGCCCACCTCAACCGACTGGATGCCCGCTCGTTGCGGCTCGGCGTCGTCAAACGGGACTGGCTGGGGCGCGGTTGTGGCCTTCATGAGTTCTCTATAATTACTTTTAGGTAAATCAATTTCACTTATCGTAACGCCGAAACCATCCTCGAAAGACAGCCCATGAAACTCGCCACCTACAAAGACGGCTCTCGCGACGGCCAGCTGGTTGTTGTCTCGCGCGACCTGTCAACGGCGCATTATGCAACTGGCATTGCCAGCAAAATGCAGCAGGTGCTGGACGACTGGAACTTCATCTCGCCGCAATTGCAGGACCTGTACGAGACGTTGAACAGTGGCAAAGCCCGCCACGCTTTTCCCTTTGAGCCCAGCCAGTGCATGGCCCCGCTGCCACGCGCCTACCAGTGGGCTGACGGCTCGGCCTTCATCAACCACGTTGAGCTGGTGCGCAAGGCGCGCAACTCTGAGGTGCCTGATACTTTCTACACAGACCCGCTGATGTACCAGGGCGGCAGCGACGACTTCATCGGCCCGCGTGACGATGTGGTGGTGGCCAGCGAAGCGTTTGGCATTGATTTTGAAGCTGAAATTGCGGTGATCACCGCTGATGTGGGCATGGGTACATCGCCGCAGAAGGCGATTGACAGCGTGCGGCTGGTGATGCTGGCCAACGATGTGTCGCTGCGCAATTTGATCCCGGCCGAGCTGGCCAAAGGCTTTGGGTTTTTTCAGAGCAAACCCGCCACCGCTTTCAGCCCGGTTGCCGTGACCATTGATGAACTTGGCGATGCCTGGCAAGGCGGCAGATTGCACATGACGCTGCAAAGCACCTGGAACGGCCGCAAAGTCGGCATGGTAGATGCCGGGCCCGAGATGACCTTTCACTTCGGCCAGCTGATTGCCCACATTTGCAAAACCCGCAACGTGCGCGCAGGCAGCATCATTGGTTCAGGCACCGTGAGTAACAAAGACTGGACGCACGGCTACAGCTGCATTGCCGAAAAGCGCGCCATTGAAACCATTGAAGGCGGTGCGCCGGTGACCGAGTTCATGAAGTTTGGCGACACGATTCGCATTGAGGCGAAAGCAAAAGATGGACAAAGCGTGTTTGGGGCGATTGAGCAGAAGGTGGCGATGTTGGCTTGATGCTTTTGGTGCTACATTTTCGATATGGCGATAACCACTTTCGATACGCACCTGTTTGTTACCCGGCTGAGAAACGCCGGGTTTGCCGAGGCACAGGCCGAAGCAATTGCTGACGCTTTCAAACATGCTCAGTCCGAAAGTCAACCCATCACAAAAGATTACTTTGATGCCAAGCTGAAGGCGGAAATCGAAGTCGCAAAGTCAGAAGTTGTGAAATGGGTGGTTGGTCTGGCTTTAGCGCAAATAGCTTTGATTGTTGGTTTGATCATCAAACTCAGCTAAAGACGGTCAATTGGCTAAATCAGTAGTTCATACTGCCATGTCAAAAAATCTCGCTGCCAAGCAAAGCCGCACAACCGATGTTCATGAGGCGCTATTTTCCGACAACAGCGCACCCTTGATATCCAAAACATTGGCAGAGCTCAAACAAGGAATTGCAGAATATGTTCGTGCTAATTCAGTTATGACTGCTACCCCACCTGCAGCGCAAACTCCTTGACACCCCGCAGCAGCATTTCAACCGCCACAGCCACCAGTATCAAACCCATCAGCCGCTCAACCGCAACCACAAAGCGCTCGCCCAGTACACGCTGAATGCGTTCAGCCAGCATCAATACCACCGTGCAAACCACCATGGTGACGGTCAGCGCAGCGATCCATTCCCAGCGGCGCTCGGGCGCCTGGGACACCAGCAGCAGCACCGTTGCCAGGGCGGAAGGCCCGGCCAGCGCGGGAATGGCCAGCGGCACGATCAGCGGTTCAACCTGCAGACCCTGAACTTCCTGCACCACGGGTGGTGGAAAGATCATGCGCAGAGCGATCAGAAACAAAATGACGCCGCCCGCAATTTGCAGCGCCAGCGGGCTCAGGTTCATCACGCGCAAAAAGCTCTCGCCGATGAACATGAAGACCAACAGCAGGCCAAACGCAATCAACACCTCACGCAAGATGACCAGCGGCCTGCGTTGGGACGGCACGTTTTTAAGCGCGTTGGCAAATATCGGGATATTGCCGAACGGGTCGGTGATCAGCAGCAGCAAAATCGTGGCAGAGGCAAAGGTGTAAGTCATGTTCAAGCTTGATACAAAGTGTCCAGCGACGTGAAGCCCTTGATTTCCATCGGGTTGCCAAACGGGTCGCAAAAAAACATGGTGTGCTGCTCGCCCGGCTGGCCTGCAAAGCGCAGTTGCGGCGGCAAAATAAAGACGGTGTTGGCCGCCTGCAAGCGTGCAGCCATGGCTTGCCAGTCAGGCAGCGCCAGCACCAGGCCAAAGTGCGGCATGGGCACCAGCGTATCACCCACTCGCCCGGTGCTTTCTGTTTTAAACGGCTGACCCAGATGCAGCGAGATCTGGTGGCTGAAAAAGTCAAAGTCAACCCAGGTGGTAGTGCTGCGCCCCTCGGTGCAGCCCAGCACGCCGCCGTAAAACTGGCGCGCGATGTCAAGGTCGGTGACGTTGAAGGCGAAGTGGAACAGGCTTTTCATGGCGTAAGCTTATCAGCCTGTGAGGCACACCAACTGTGAGGCATACAATTTACTATTTAATTTATAGCTGCTTGCACACGTATTTATTGGCTTTCAGGCATTTTAGACATGTAAAAACAGTTAAAAATGGCGTTTTCGGGCATGAAAACCCCTAAAACACTTTGCATGCAAGCCGCCACGTTGCACAATGAAGGCGATACAACCCAAGCAGGAGACAACCATGAGCGATAACGATAATTCAGCACTTTCTGGTTTCGGCAAGTTTGTGCCGGGCTTTGACTTTTTGCAAAATCTGGCCACGCAGGCTGCTGGTAGCGCGGCTGAAAAAATTCCGCAACTGCCTAATCTGGGCAATTGGGTGGCGCCGACGCTGAATGTGGAAGAGCTGGACAAGCGCATCCAGGAGCTGAAGTCGGTGCAATTCTGGCTGGATCAAAACGCTACGGCGCTCAAAGCCACCATTCAGGCACTTGAAGTGCAAAAAATGACGCTGGCCACGCTTAAGGGCATGAACTTCAACATGGGCGATGTGGCCAACGCCTTCAAACTCAAGGTGGCAGACACGGTGGCGGGTGGCGTACAGGGCATGGCTGACAAGGCCAAAACCTTTGCCGGGCTGGAAGTACCGCCCACCAGCTTTGGCAAAAAGGCCGTGCCAGCTAAAGCCAGGCCGAAAGCTGAAACGTCCGCCCCTGGCGTGGTCGACCCGATGCAGTGGTGGGGCGCGCTGACCCAGCAGTTTCAAACCATTGCCGCCGACGCGATGAAAGACGCCGCCAAAAAAACGGCCATCGACAGCACGAAAAATATGGCCACGGGAATGGCCAAAGACGCGATGAAAACAGCCTCAGGCATGGCCAAAGGCATGGCCAGCAATGCAGGCAAAACCATGGCCGGTGCAGGTCGTGCGGCGATGAACACAGCAAAAAATTCGGTGTTTGGCAGCGCCCAAGCCTGGCCCACACCTGTGGCAGCCAAAAAGCCTTCTGTGAAACGGCCAGCCGCCAAAACCGCACGCAAAACCAGTCGATAAACACCGCCCATGAAACTGTTCCCCTACGGCCACGCCACCCATCCGCAATGGCCCATGGCCGCTGGCCTGGTGCTGGCACAGCTGCGCGCCCACATGGCGCTGCCTGGTTATGCCGCCGCGCCAACGCTGGGCTTGCTCTACATCACGGACCACTACGCCGCCCATGCGCAGGACATTCTTGACCATCTGACAGCCGAGCTGCCGGAGGTCACAGACTGGAGCGGCACCGTCGGCGTCGGGATTGCATCCAACAATGTCGAGTATTTCGACGAGCCCGCCCTGGCCGTGATGCTGTGTGATCTGCCGCATGACCAGTACCGTGTGTTTTCAGGCGTGTCGCCGCTGCCGTCGGCGGCCAGCGGCCGCTTCAAGGCGCATACGGCATTGATCCATGCCGACTCGGGCACCCCCGATGTGGCTGAACTGATCAGCGAGATGGCGCAGCGTACTGGCAGCGGCTATGTGTTTGGCGGGCTGGCTGCCAGTCGCAGCAAAACTGTCCAATTCGCACTCAGTGGTTATGGCAATGTCAAAGGGCATGGCGCTGCGGGTGGTGTGTTCAGCGGCGGCTTGAGCGGCGTTGCGTTCACGCAAGGCGCAGCGCTCATGTCACGCGTCACGCAGGGCTGCCAGCCGGTCACGCGCAACTATGAGGTCACAGCCTGTGATGGCAATGTGGTGACCGGGCTTGACGGCGAACCCGCACTGGACGTCATGTTGACGGCGTTGAACGTCACGCTCGAGCAGCCACGCGAAGCGCTGGCGAAAGTACGCAGCACGCTGGTGGGTTTGAGCGATCCGACAGAGTCATTGAGTGACGGTCTGGTATTTCACCCCGGCCAGTTTGGTGCTGAAGTGGTGGTGCGCCACATCATCGGGCTGGACCCTGGGCGCCAAGGCGTTGCCATCAGTGGTGCACCAGAGACCGGCATGACACTGGCTTTTTGCGAACGCAACGTCCAGGCGGCGCGCGCAGATTTGATTCGTGTTTGCGCGGAAATCCGTGAAGAGCTGGAGCCCGAGGAGCTAACCGTTGAAGTGGCCAGCGCCTTGAACGCGCCAGAGGCCGAGTCCGCACCACACCCAGCCAGGCGCATTGCAGGGGCTGTCTACGTGAGCTGCGCAGGCCGAGGTGGCCCGCACTTTGGCGGCCCCAGTGCCGAGATGCAAATCGTGCGCCGCGCGCTGGGCGATGTGCCGCTGGTGGGCTTTTTTGCAGGTGGAGAAATTGCTCGCCATCACCTGTATGGCTACACCGGGGTGTTGACAGTTTTTACGGCATCACCTCTGGGCCAGTAAAACCGGATGGGTTAAGGCAAGCGCTCCACCAGATACTCTTTGGCATACCAAAAAGTATCTGGTGTTTTCAGCGCTGCCCATGTGCCTTCACTCGGGTCCTGGCGCGAGCGCAGGTCCCAGCGTTCATCAATGATGCGGCAGTTGCTGCAGGGTGTCTGGCCGATGCGCCTTGCGACCAGGGCGAATCGGCTGG
>JANMIH010000203.1:0-2914 GCA_031375685.1 Polaromonas sp.
GCAGGGTACGCCAGTTTTGATCATGGTCTGCTTTGCGGTGACCTTATCGCCCATCATTCGAATAGATTCGGGAGAAGGGCCAATGAACTTGAAACCGCTTTTTTCGACCCGCTCGGCAAAGTCAGCGTTTTCGCTCAAAAAGCCGTAGCCGGGGTGAATCGCCTCGGCGTCCGTCACCTCAGCCGCCGAAATGATGGCGGGCATGTTCAGGTAGCTGTCTTTGGACGGTGCAGGGCCAATGCAGACCGATTCATCCGCCAGCTTGATGTATTTGGCATCGCGGTCAGCTTCAGAATAAACCATCACCGCCTTGACACCCAGCTCACGGCAGGCGCGCTGGATACGCAGGGCGATCTCCCCCCGGTTTGCTATCAGTATTTTTTTAAACATGCCAAAATCCGATCTGCCGCTCAGTCGATCAAAAACAACGGCTGTCCATACTCAACGGCCTGGCCGTTTTGGCACAGTATTTTGCTGATCGTTCCAGACTTGTCGGCTTCGATTTCATTGAGAATTTTCATCGCCTCAATGATGCAGATGGTCTCGCCTTCCTTGACGATGTCACCCACTTCCACGAATGGTTTGGCACCCGGGCTGGCTGAGCGATAAAACGTGCCGACCATCGGTGACTTGACCGCATGGCTTGTCTCAACAGCAGGTGCAACATCTGCTACCGGAGCTGCAGCGGCCACCGGGGGGGCTACTGGCGCGGCCACCATTGCAACAGCCGGTTGCTGCATCACCAGCGGCGCACCACCGGATTTGACAATGCGCACCTTGCCCTCGGCTTCGGTGATTTCCAGTTCAGACACGTTGGAGTCTGAAACCAGATCAATCAGCGTTTTGAGTTTTCTTAAATCCATGCTTTTCTCCAACGAGGGCAGCTGCTCGGAAAGTGGACACTTTGCCCATCTTTCTTCTTTCTGCGCTTATTTATGTCATTCAGGCACTAATTCTCTTTATCAGCAGATTTGGCTTTTGGCCAACCGAGGTATCCTGACAACGAAAGCGCAGAGTGTACTCCAAGCAAAAACGGCATGAAGCACTTGGAGCGATTTGAAGCATACGAAGTCGTCATTTGCCGATAATTAACAATGTCGACTTTAGGTGATGACTTGATTGGTTTTGAGCGCAGTTAAGAGCTTTTACTTTAGCTTAGCCCATTGCACCAAATCGTCTTTGGAGACTTTGCCCGTTTTCCGGTGCAGCAGCGCGCCTGAGGCCCCAAACACTACCGTGAATGGCAAGCCTCCCGACAGATTACCCATCGATTTGCTCAGTTCAGTCCCGCTCAAGCCCGCCATGCCCACTGCAAAGCTCAGAGGCTTGGCCTGCAGCCACTTGCGCACAGCGCTGGGCTGGTCAACCGCCAAGCCCAGCACCTGCCAGCCCTTGGCTTTTTGTTCTTGGTAAAAGGCATCCAGCAAGGGCAGTTCTTCCACACACGGCGGGCACCAGGTGGCCCAAAAGTTCAGCAGCAGCGGCTTGCCGCGAAAGCTGCTCATGGGTTGGGGCTGGCCGTCCGGCGTGTCAAAGCTCATGGCCCAAAGACTGTCTTGCACAGCCGTGGTTTGCCCGGTCGTCAGTTTTTGTGGTTCGTATTTGAACCAGGCTGCGCCCACACCGGCCAGCCCAGCGGCCGCTGCCGCGCTCATATAGAGTATGTTTCTTCTGTCCATCGTTCAGACTTTAGCTTCTTTGGCCAACAGGTTTTCAACCGCAAGCACATCCCCACGCGGCTTGCGGCCTTTGTCGTCGGGTTTTAACGCCCCGCGCAGGTCGTCATGGTCATACACCATGAAGTGCACGCCAATGTTTTCACCCAATGGTTTGCACAGGCTGCTCAAGCTCAGCGCCTCCACTTTGCCCCCGGTAAACCCGGTTACGGTACGCGGCTCGTAGTCCACGTTGTGCTCAATCAGTGCAATTTCAGCCGATTTTGGGTCGTCACAAAACAGCTGAATGTAAATGTCACTCAACCTGGTCGCTGTGCCATGCCACACCGCCCCCGCCAAATGCGGCCTGAAGTCTGCCATGCGCAGCATCCATACCAGCGCCAGCTCTCGCAGCGCGGCAAGCTCTAGCGGCTGGGTATCGGCACAAAAAACGGCGATGTATTCCATCACCGCGTCTTCAATCTCGGCGTTGTCAGGCAGCTCAGCGCGCGCAGGCAGTCCCATCTGCTTGACAGCCCGCCGCTTGGCCGGGCCATATTCAAGGCCCTCTTCAACCACCAAAGCGGCGGCGTTAGCGGCTATTTCGGATTTGAGGGTCGTCATTCAAAAGTGCGTGCGCAAAGCGATTGACAGAGTTTAGGTGAACCGCGAAACCCGTCCATTGACTCCTAAAATAAGCTGATGCACATACACATACTCGGAATTTGCGGCACTTTCATGGGTGGCCTGGCCGCCTTGGCAGTTGAGGCGGGGCACAAAGTGACGGGCTGCGACACGGGGGTGTACCCGCCCATGAGCGATCAGCTTCGCGCTTTGGGTATCGACCTGGTGGAGGGCTACGGCGCGGATCAATTGGCTTTCAACCCGGATGTGTTTGTGGTGGGCAATGTGGTTTCTCGGGCGCATCTGGCGGATGGCACACCGAAATACCCGCTCATGGAAGCGATTTTGAACGCTGGCCTGCCCTACACCAGCGGCCCGCAGTGGCTGAGCGGCCATGTGCTGCACCACCCGACGCACCATGCCACTGGCCCGCGCCATGTGCTGGCGGTGGCGGGCACACACGGTAAAACCACCACCACGGCGATGCTGACGTGGATTCTGGAATGCGCCGGGCTTCAGCCTGGCTTTCTGGTCGGCGGCGTGCCGCTCAACTTTGGTGTGTCGGCCCGGCTTGGCGTGGGCAATACATTCGTGATCGAGGCGGACGAATACGACACCGCGTTTTTTGACAAGCG
>JANMIH010000106.1:0-2369 GCA_031375685.1 Polaromonas sp.
GAAAGCAACCTGGACTTTGAACTGCGCCACCGGGACATCATCACCCGGTTTGGCCGCTACCCGCACCGCAACGCCGTGCTGGGCCGCGCCTCAACAGCGCAAGAGCTGGCTTTTCTCAATGAGCCAGGATCGTCGTTTTGACTGTGGCCACCGGCACGCTGCTGCGCTTTAACAAACCCTATGGTGTGCTGAGCCAGTTCACACCCGAAGGGCGTTGGCAAGGGCTGAAGGACTTCATTGACTTGCCGGGCATTTATGCCTGCGGGCGGCTGGACGCTGACAGTGAGGGCTTGCTGCTGTTGACGGGCGACGGCGCTTTGCAGGCGCGCATCAGCAGCCCGCGCTTCAAGATGGAAAAGACTTACCTCGTGCAGGTGGAAGGCACACCCACTGATGCGCAATTGCAGGCACTGCGCGCAGGCGTGCAACTCAGCGATGGCATGACGCTGCCCGCCAAAGCACGGCTGATCAACGAGCCGCCTGCGCTGTGGGCGCGCACGCCGCCCGTGCGGGTGCGCCAGAACATCCCCACAGCCTGGCTGTTGCTGTGCATTACCGAGGGGCGCAACCGCCAGGTACGCCGCATGACAGCAGCCGTCGGCCTGCCCTGCCTGCGGCTGATCCGCTCCGTCATTGGACCGTACAGCCTGGACGGGCTGGCACCGGGAAAGTATGAGTGGGTCAAATAGCGGGCAGTCGGCTGACAGACTTCAGCGCAAAAAGCAGCGCTAATGGGTTTTTCAGGAGAATTGAATGACCCCAACAGCAACAACAACACCCGCAGCAGAGCCCACCCCGCAACCCGGCATGATCGCAGGCTGCGTGACCTACCGGCCAGGGGACGGCGCACCGATTGAAATACCCGTGGGCCCGGTAGAGGTGACATTGGCACATGACAGCGCCACGCTCAGCTGGGACGCTGGCGACGGCGCAGCAGGCTTGACGGCCATCCCCAAAATCCAGTTTGATGATTATTTGGGCAAAGGCCTGATTACCTTGGGGGCAACCGGGACCACCGGCTTGTAATTGCCAGATATGCACTTAAATCATCGGTTCTGCGTTAACTGACCCAACACAATGACTCACAACCCAACACATCAACCCGCGAAGTCTTTGGCCAAACAGCTTTTCTTGCTCATCACTTCGCTCACACTCATTGCCGCCATGCCAGCCCACGCCATTGACGAACCCGCCTACACCGTGGTGCAAACCAGCGACGTTTTTGAGGTGCGGCAGTACGCGCCCTACCTGGTGGCTGAAGTGGTGGTGCCTGGCCCTGTTGGTGAGGCGGGCAACCAGGGCTTCAGCCTGCTGGGCGGCTACATATTTGGCAAAAACAAGGGCGAGCGCAAACTGGAGATGACAGCGCCTGTGACGCAAACGGCTGTCGCTGCGCCACCCGTCAAACTGGAGATGACAGCGCCCGTGACGCAAGCGGTTACGCCCGGCGGTTTTCTGGTGCAGTTTGTGATGCCCAAGGGTTACACGCTGGCCACGCTGCCAGAGCCGCTGGACGAACGTGTCAAGCTGCGTGAAGTGCCGGGCAACCGCGTGGCGGTGATCCGCTTTTCAGGCAGCTGGTCGCAAAGCACCTACGAGGAACAGTTGCAAAAACTGCGCAGTGCCTTGGCAGCGGCGGGTCTGGCAACGACGGGTGAGCCGGTATCGTCACGTTACAACAGCCCGTTTTCTTTGCCGTTTTTACGGCGCAATGAGATCTGGCTAAGCCTGGTATAAGCCTCGTGTAAGCAAACGCTCTATTTTCAGTAGCTGCTTGCGCCCGTCTTTATTGACTTGCAGGCACTTTTAAGGCTTAAACCGGCCCCAAACGGCTGGCCTGAAACGCCAGCGCCGTGACTTGCGCCCAGTTGCCGCGCGCCAGGGCGTCAGCCGGTGTGAGCCACGAACCACCGACGCAAACCACATTGGGCAGTGCCAGAAAGTCAAGCGCATTGGCCGCTGTGACACCCCCCGTCGGGCAAAAACGCACGTCGCCAAACGGGCCACCCCAGGCTTTGAGCATGGCCGCACCGCCCGCCTGCATGGCAGGAAAGAACTTCAACTCGCTCAAGCCATCGTCTTGCGCCATCATGATCTCACTGCCTGTGGCCACGCCAGGAAGCAGCGGCAAACCAACGTCGCGGCAAGCTTGACCCAATACGGATGTGTAGCCAGGGCTGACGATAAAGCGCGCACCCGCCATGGCGCTGGCTTGCGCGTCAGCCGCACTGCGCACCGTGCCAGCGCCGACCACGGCCTCGGGCACATCGCGGGCAATTGCCTCAATGCAGGCCAGGGCTTGGGGCGTGCGCAGCGTGACTTCCAGCATGCGAATACCGCCTGCGACCAGCGCACGCGCCATTTGCACA
>JANMIH010000307.1:0-2038 GCA_031375685.1 Polaromonas sp.
GCGCGGCGAATCTCGTCGTCGCGGCCAATCACCGGGTCGAGCTTGCCCATGCGGGCGCGTTCGGTCAGGTCCAGGCAGTATTTTTTAAGGGCTTCGCGGTTGCCTTCGCCTTCTGCGCTGTCCATCTTTTCGCCGCCACGCACGGTGTTGATGGCGGCTTCAAGTGACTTGCGGGTCAAACCGTTGTCTTTGGCGATTTTGCCGATGTCGCTTTTGCTGTCAGTCACGGCCAGCAAATACAGCTCGCCTGCCACAAATTGGTCATTTCGCTTGATGGCTTCTTTTTCAGTGGCTTGCAGCAGCTTGGCCAAGTCCGAAGAGACAGAAATCTGCTCTTGTCCTTCTACCTGCGCCAGCTTTTTGACCGCTGTTTGTGCAGCAGTTTCAAGGCCTGCGACGTTGACGCCTGCTTTTTCAAGCATGGCGCGCGGGCCGTCGTCCTGCTTGAGCATGGCCAGCAGCAAATGCACGGGCTCAATGTAACCGTTGTCGTGAGCCAGAGCCAGCGATTGGGCATCGCTCAAGGCTTCCTGGAATTTGGTGGTGAGTTTGTCTTGTCGCATAAAAATGTCCTCGCGAATGTTGTCCGAATAAGAGATCAATTCGGGGGCATCGGCGCATTTTCAAGTCTGGCAAGGTCGCAACCCTTGCGCCATGTCAAACGAAACCGTTTCAGGCCGGGCTGCTGACGGGCGTCACAACCTGTTCGACGACCTCGCGAGAAAAGCCCGCAATTTTGGCGTAATTGTCTGAAATAGCCCGCAATTCGGCTTGGCTGATCAAGTCGTCAATATGCCCAAATGGCTGGCCACCGCTCAGTTCATCGGCCTTCATGATGATGAAGTCAGGGGGTGTTGAACGGTTGGTCAGCACTATTTTCGAAGTAGGAGGCCGGCGCGAGTCTTCATACGCCAGCAGCGCAGCACGCATGTCGCCGCCGCCGAGTTTTGCTGTGGCCAGTTGCGTTGCCAGCACACGCCCGTCAATGATGGCCTGCGCTGAGCCGTTGGAGCCTCGCGGGTACATCGGGTGCGCAGCATCGCCCAGCAGCGTGACGCGGCCAAACGTCCATTGGGTAATCGGATCCTTGTCAACCATCGGATATTCAAGAATGCTGTCTGCACCCTTGATCAGGGCTGGTACGTCGAGCCACTCAAACGTCCAGTCCTTGAAAATATCCAAAAAATCAGCGCCCGAACCTACCCGGTTCCAGTCGTTCATCGCGTCGCCTTCGCGCTGGGTTTCAGCCACCCAGTTGATGAGCTGCATGCCATGAGCATCGATGTTGTCAACAATCGGGTAAATCACCATCTTGCCCGTGTCTATGGAGCCGATACGGATGTAGCTTTTACCGCTCAAAATCGGGCGATGCCGTGTCACGCCGCGCTAGGTGTTGATGCCTGAAAAAGCGACTTTTTCATCTGGGTAAAACTGCTTGCGCAGGCTGGAGTTAACGCCATCGCAGGCAATCACCACATCCGCATGCACCACAGCCAGTTGCTGGCCTGTGCTTGTCTCGGTAAAGTGCAGCGTCGCGCCTGTCTCAGTCTGGGTGACATGCATGCAGCGGTGGTTGGTATGAACGTGGTCTGCCCCCAGGCGTTGCAGCACGGCGTCCAACAAAATGCGGTGCAGCTTGCCCCGGTGAATGCCCAGCTCGGGCAACGCGTAACCCGCATGACGGCCACGTGGCTCACGGTAGATGTACTGGCCGTAGCGGTTAAAAAACACGCTCTCCAGGTTTTCAATGCCTGCGGCTTCCAGCTCAGCCTGCAAGCCCAGCCCGGCCAGCTCGCGCACGGCATGCGGCAGCAGCGTGATGCCCACACCGATTTCCTTGATGTCCGGCACCGTTTCATAGACCTCGCAGGCCAGGCCGCGCTGGTGCATTGCCAGCGCCAGACTCAAACCACCAATACCGCCACCAATAATTGCAACCGTCATAGCTTGCTACTCTGCCGTGATGTTTTGGGTTTTGATCAATTGCGCCCAGCGCACCGCATCTTTTTCCACCAGCGCCTTGAATTCCTCCGGCGAG
>JANMIH010000323.1:0-1766 GCA_031375685.1 Polaromonas sp.
ATATATATATATTGATGGGCTTGGCGGGGCCCGTGGCGAGTTCGGCGAACAAGGCCGCCAGCGCGATCTCGGCGCGGTACAGCTCCCAGTTGCTGGTGAAGAAGCCGCCGTCCTTGTTGCTGTCGCTGTAGCCCAGCATCACATCCTGCTCGCCGCCGCTGTCTTGCACCAGGCGCAGCACGCTGGATGCGCAGGCCATCAATGACCTGATTGTGGTGCCGCTCTTTGAAACCATTGAAGACCTGCGCAATGCTGCGCCCATCATGCGCGAGTTCTATGCACTGCCTGGCATCGCGCAGCTGGTTAAACGTAGCGGGGCTGAGCAAGACATCATGCTCGGCTATTCAGACAGCAACAAGGACGGCGGTATTTTTACCAGCAACTGGGAGCTGTACCGAGCCGAGATTGCCCTTGTTGAATTGTTTGATGAACTGGCCAATTCGCACAACATCCAGCTCAGAATGTTCCATGGCCGGGGCGGCACGGTTGGCCGGGGCGGCGGCCCAAGTTACCAGGCGATTCTTGCGCAGCCACCGGGCACCGTGCGCGGCCAAATCCGCCTGACTGAGCAAGGCGAAGTGATTGGCTCCAAATACGCCAATCCGGAGATTGGCAGACGCAACCTGGAAACGCTGGTAGCCGCGACGCTGGAGGCCACGCTGCTGCAACCCACCAAGCCAGCGACCCCAGCATTTTTAAAGGCAGCCGCCAGCCTTTCATGCAGCAGCATGGCCGCCTACCGCGCGCTGGTGTACGAGACCCCAGGCTTCACCGAATATTTTTATCAAGCAACACCGATACGCGAAATTGCAGAACTCAACATTGGCTCACGCCCCGCGTCGCGTAAAGCCAGTCAAAAAATTGAAGATCTTCGCGCCATTCCCTGGGGTTTTAGTTGGGGCCAGTGTCGCCTGACGCTGCCGGGCTGGTACGGTTTTGGCTCGGCGGTAGACAGCATGCTGGCCGAAGGCGGCACACCTGCCAAGCGCAAAGAAGCCATTGCCTTGCTGCAAAAAATGGTCAAGGAGTGGCCGTTCTTCAGAACACTGCTAAGCAACATGGACATGGTGCTGGCCAAGAGCGATCTGGCACTGGCATCACGCTATTCAGAACTGGTGACAGACGCCAAGTTGCGCAAAAAGATTTTCAGCGCGATAGAAGCGGAATGGCACCGCACCGTCAGCGCGCTGTCACTGATCACCGGCGAAAAGCACCTGCTGGCTGACAACGCATCGCTACAAAGATCCATCCGTCACCGCTTCCCCTACATCGACCCCCTGCACCACCTGCAAGTAGAACTGGTGCGCCGCTACCGCGCAGGCCAGGCCGATGAGCGTGTGCAGCGGGGGATTCATATCTCTATCAATGGGATTGCGGCTGGGTTGCGGAATACGGGATGAGTCAAAAAATCGAATACCTCAAGCAATTAGAAATCGAAGTCGTTTTTTCAATCCCACCAATCGCCAAACAGTATTCACCTGTTAACCTCTTATGGACAACGCAAAATAACCTTGCAAGCTGACTGCTCAAGCTTGCGCTACTTCAACACTTTCCTTGGAGGGAAACCATGACTTCTGTTTTCAAAACACTCGCCTCTCGATGGATTTTGGCGCTGCTGCTGACTCTCGGCGCGTGTCAAGGTAGTTGTCGCCTCATTCATGCAGCCAATGCCTGAATATCGTTCTGGGCCAAATGCAGTTTGACCACTGAGTCGCGTTCCGGGTTGAGCGTCACAGCTCCGACGGGCGACCAGTTTCGGGTGCCGC
>JANMIH010000334.1:0-7493 GCA_031375685.1 Polaromonas sp.
GAGTTGAATTTGGCGGGTTTGACTTCAATGCAACTATCCGGAAATGCCGGACAGTTGCCCGGCAAGGCGCATGGCGCTTGGAAAGTCTGGTTGCCCAGCGCAAAACCTTGGCCACTATTCGGCCCGCAAGTAAAAACAAAAAGGGAGCAGCATGAGCCAGCGCGACGTCAACGCCATTGCAGGCCGCCTGAGCCTGCGCCCGCCGCAAACCGAGTCACTGGCCAAGCTGGCAAGTGCCATTGATGCATCCCCCGCCATGCTGCGGCCTGACCGCGATGCGGCTGATGTGGCGGCAATATTGGAAACACTTAAAAGCCAGTTCAAAACGCTTCAGGACTTTGAACGTGACTTCCCCTCCATGTGTTTTGCGCTGGCCACCGGTGTGGGCAAAACGCGGCTGATGGGGGCTTTCATCAGCTACCTGTATCAGGCGCATGGCATCAAGCACTTTTTTGTGTTGGCACCCAACCTGACGATTTACGACAAACTGATTGGCGACTTCACGCCCAACACACCCAAGTACGTGTTCAAGGGCGTGGCTGAGTTTGCGTCGTACCCGCCCGAAATCATCACGGGTGACAACTATGAAGAGCGCGCCCAGGCGCTGGGCGATTTGCTGTCGCCAGTGACCATTAATATTTTCAACATCGCCAAAATCGCTTCCGAGGTGCGTGGCGGCAAAGCACCGCGCATCAAGCGGCTCAGTGAGTACATTGGTCAAAGTTATTTTGATTACCTGGCCAGCTTGCCTGACCTGGTGCTGCTGATGGATGAGTCGCACCGCTACCGCGCCAGCGCCGGGGTGCGCGCCATCAATGAGCTGAAGCCTTTGATGGGCCTGGAACTGACGGCCACACCATTTGTTGAAACCACCAAAGGCCCCGTACCATTTAAAAACGTGGTGATGGACTACCCGCTGGCACGTGCCATGGAAGACGGCTTTGTCAAAGAGCCCGCCGTGGTCACACAGCGCAACTTCGACGCGAAAAGCATGCCTGCTGAAGAAGTGGAGCGCGTCAAGCTGCAAGACGGCGTGCGCATGCACGAAGCCACCAAGGTGGAGCTGAAAACCTATGCACGCAACAACGGCGTGAAAGAGGTCAAGCCCTTCATGCTGGTGATTGCCCGCGACACCACACATGCTGGTGCGTTGCTAGCCTGGCTGCAATCAGACGGATTTTTCGGTGCCCGATACCGCAATAAGGTGATTCAGGTAGACAGCAGCAAGACGGGTGCTGAAGAAGAAGAAATGATCCGCCGCCTGCTGGCCGTGGAAAGTGTGGACGAGCCGACCGAAATCGTCATTCACGTCAATATGCTCAAAGAGGGCTGGGACGTGACCAACCTTTACACCATCGTGCCGCTGCGAGCGGCGAACGCCCGCACGCTGGTGGAGCAGTCGATTGGCCGTGGCCTGCGTTTGCCCTACGGCAAGCGCACGGGCGTGGCGGCAGTAGACAGGCTCAACATCATTGCGCATGACCGCTTTCAGGACATCATTGACGACGCCAATCGCGCTGATTCGCCCATCAAGCTCAAAACCTTGATCTATCTTGATGCGATGGGTTCAGCTGATGAGGAGCGCCAGCGGAATGTGACTTCGCAACCAAATATCGCCAATGTGCTTGGGTTGAATCAGGATGAGAGTGATTTAACTAAAGGCTCATTGAACGGCGGTACCGCGAGCGGCAGCCCAGAAGCCGCGCCATTTTTTGCAACAGTGCAAGAAAGGCAAGCGGCGCATATGGTCATGCAGGTGCTGGCCGAATACGAAGTAAAGCCGCTTGATGCACCGACCCGTCAAGCCCTGCTAACACCTGAACTGCAAGCGGCCATAGCTGAGCGGGTGAAAGAAAGATTACCCCCAGTACAACCCAGCTTGCTGACCGGTGCAGATGCACCGCCTGAGTTGAACCTGGCTGAAGTGGTGCGCCGGGCAACTGAGGTGGTGGTGCAGCAAACCATTGACATACCGCGTATTGCGGTAGTGCCCAAGGGCGAGGTGACGAGTGGATTCAAGCCCTTCATGCTGGAGGTCTCTGGCTTGCATTTGCAGCCGAAAGACCGGTCACTGGTAGGCCAGACCTTGCGGACGCATGAGCAGTTCACCTTTCATGCACAGGCCGGTGTAGCGGAGCGGCGGCTTGAAGACTACATCGTTCACGCGCTAATTGACTTTGACGATATTGACTACAACGCCCATAGCGCACTGCTGTATGACCTGGCCGGGCAACTGGTTGCGCACTTGAAAAGTTACCTGACTGACGACAACGAAGTTCGCAATGTGCTTGACCTTGACAGGCAACTGATTGCCAAAAATATTCACTCACAAATGATGGCTCACTCGTTCGAGTCGGCTACCCAATATGTGGTGGAGGTGAGTCGCGGGTTTACGGCATTAAAAGAATCAACCTATACCGTTGGCGCTAACCAGCAGATGCGCGACTATCGCGACACAGTCGATGAGCCCAGTCGCATCAAGCAAATGGTGTTCGGCAAGTTTGCCAAATGCCTGTACGCGCTGCAAAAATTCGATTCAGATACCGAACGCCGCTTTGCAGTGATCCTGGAACGCGATGCGGACAAGTGGTTTAAGCCGGCCAAGGGGCAGTTTCAGATTTTTTACAAGCTGGGTGTGGAGCACCCCGAATACGTACCTGACTTTGTTGTCGAGACCGCGCACTATTTGCTGATTTGCGAGACCAAGGCCCGCAACGACATGGGCAATGACGAGGTGAAGGCCAAAGCGGATGCTGGTGCAGTGTGGTGCCAGCACGCAACTGCCCATGCCCTGAAAATTGGCGCCAAGCCCTGGAAATACTTGCTGATACCCCATGACCAGCTGACCGAGGACAAGCGTTTGGCAGATTATTTGTCGTTTGCAGTTACCGCAGCCGTTGCGGGCTAGTTCTACTCGACAATATCCGATCTGACTTGATACCCATGAATAACCTGCAACCCAAAGAAGCCTACGCCTGGCTGCAAGCCCATCCCGACGCGCTGTTTGTTGACGTGCGGATGGAAATCGAATCACTGTACGTCGGTCGCCCGCCCGGTGTGGTCAATGTGCCCTGGTATGACTACCCTGATTTGCAGCCTGATGCTGACAAGTTTGCTGCTACCGTGGCGCAAGAGGCCACTGGCAAAGATCAGCCGCTGCTGCTGATTTGCCGCTCGGGCCAGCGCACCCTGGCGGCCGGCAACGCGCTGGAGTCGGCAGGCTTTACCGATGTGCAGCATGTGGTGCATGGCTTTGAGGGCGAGCTGGACGACAACTTCAAGCGCTCCACCCAGTCCGGCTGGCGCTTTGACGGCTTGCCCTGGGAGCAGATGTAGGCTGGCGCTGATTTTGGCGTCAAAATAGCCAAAAACAGCCCTTTTTACCTATCAAATTGGCCTTTAGACCAATAAATACGAGCGTAAGCAGCTCCTGTATTTGTAGCAAATTAACATCTTCAAATTGACTCCACTGATGCAACAACCGTCCCCGCTCAGCATTCTGGGCGAGGTCTTTGGCTATTCTGACTTTCGCGGCCCGCAAGCTGCCATCGTTGCGCATGTGGTCAATGGCGGTGACGCGCTGGTGCTGATGCCCACTGGCGGCGGCAAGTCGCTGTGCTACCAGATCCCGGCGATTGCACGGCAAAACGCAGGGCATGGCGTGACCATCGTGGTGTCGCCCCTGATTGCGCTGATGCATGACCAGGTGGGCGCGCTGCACGAGGCGGGGGTGTCGGCAGCGTTTTTAAATTCAACCCAGAGCTTTGACGAAAGCAGCGCGATTGAAAAGCAGCTGCAAAGCGCCGAGCTGACACTGCTGTACGCCGCGCCAGAGCGTATCAACACGCCGCGAATGAAAGACTTGCTGCGCGGGCTGAATGCGCGTGGCAAGCTGAGCCTGTTTGCAATTGACGAGGCGCATTGCGTCAGCCAGTGGGGGCATGACTTCAGGCCTGAATACCGCAGTTTGAGTCTGCTGCATGAGCTGTTCCCGAATGTGCCGCGCATGGCACTCACGGCGACGGCCGATGCGCTGACGCGGCAAGACATGGTGGAACGCCTTCAGTTAGAAAGCGCAGCGCAATTCGTTTCAAGTTTTGACCGCCCCAACATCCGCTACACCATTGTTGAAAAAACCGATGCCACGCGGCAACTGCTTCGCTTCATCCAGTCTGAACACGCGGGCGAGGCGGGCATCGTGTATTGCCAGTCCCGCAAGCGGGTGGAAGAAATTGCCGATACGCTGCAAGGCGCCGGTATCAACGCCATGGCTTACCACGCGGGGCTGGACTCGGGCCTGCGGCAAGAACGACAAGACAAATTCTTGCGTGATGATGGCATGGTGATGGTGGCCACCATTGCCTTTGGCATGGGCATTGACAAACCCGACGTGCGCTTTGTAGCGCACCTGGACATGCCCAAAAACATTGAAGGCTACTACCAGGAAACAGGCCGCGCAGGCCGCGACGGGTTGCCCGCTAATGCCTGGATGACCTACGGCCTGAACGATGTCGTCAACCAGCGCCGCATGATTGACACCAGCGAAGCGGCGAGTGAAGAGTTCAAGGCGGTGATGCGCGGCAAGCTGGATGCCCTGCTCAATCTGGCAGAGGGCACGGCTTGCAGGCGGGTCAGCTTGCTGCATTATTTTGATGAAGAGAGCCTGCCTTGCGGCAATTGCGATAACTGTTTACATCCGCCTGCGGTATGGGACGCCACCGACGCTGCCCGCAAAATGCTGAGCTGCATATACCGCGTGCAGCAGGCCAGTGGCATCAGCTTTGGCGCTGGGCATCTGATGGACATTTTGCGCGGCAAGGCGACTGAAAAAGTCTTGCAGCACAGCCATGACAAGCTCTCGACCTTTGGTATTGGCAGCGATTTGGGTGAGGCGCAATGGCGCGCCGTGCTGCGCCAGCTGATTGCCAAAAACATGGTCTACGTGGATGCTGAAGCTTTCAGTACGCTGCAATTGATGCCCGACGCACGCCAGGTTCTCAAAGGCCAGGCCAGCGTGATGCTGCGCGCGCAAGTGGGCCATGACAAAACCAGTCGCGCCAAAAAAGTGACCAAAACATCTGTCAAAGGTATCGCAGAAGCCGCGCTCAACGCAGGCGCACTCGAACGCCTGGCCCGGCTCAAAGCCTGGCGCGCTGAAGTCGCGCGCGAGCACAACCTGCCGGCGTTTGTGATTTTTCATGACGCCACGCTGCGCGCCATCGCCGAACGCGCACCGCAGTCCGCGCGTGAGCTGGAGGGCATTGCCGGCATCGGCACTAAAAAGCTGCAAGCCTATGGGGCCGAGGTGTTACGGGTCTGCGCCTAGTGGCCGCACACCCTGCTGGCACTGCTGCGGAATCGCTTGATTTGGACTCCAATGGCTTGCAGTGCGTACGGCTGGCCAGTACGCTTATCGTGATTCGGGTTTTGGCGCTTACGTTTTGTACATTGCCTTGTTCACGCTATCGCAAGGCATGTTTACCAGTGTTGCCGGGGTTTGACGTTTACCTTTGTCGTTGCCGTGGCAGCTGCCCTGGTTTGTGCGTAGCGTGGTCATGCTGGTCATGGTGGACGTGCGGATTCGCAGTGTGGTGCGCTCGGCGGACACTGCCAACGATGTGGCCACCAAAATTCTTGCAGCAGGCCTGCGCGCTACCAACGAGCTGCCTGAGCGCGAGCCGCTGCGTTTTAACATTGTCCTGAGTCACTACAACGAACCACGTGCGCCATTCCCAGCGCAGGCTGAAGCTGCCTTGACCCAGTTGCTGGCTGCGGTCAAAGAGATGAACGATGGCTCGGGTAAAGCGATTCGGTTTTTGAAGCTTTAATCGCTATATTATCAGTAGCTGTTTGCGCCCGTATCTATTGGCTTTGAAGCCGATTTGATGCTCAGAAAGAGTCTTTTTATGCCGCAAAAAATGCTGGTGCAGGCGTTTAATGCACAAAACCCATGCTACGCGCCTCACGCACTTCGGGCTTGATGCGGTGCTCGGCTTCCAGCTGGCTCATGAACTCATCGGCTGAAAACTCTGCCGCCAAAATATCTGTCTGACGTTTGACCGCAGCAAAGTCACCTGGGCAGATTTGCGTGAGCTTGGCCAGTCGGGCGCGCAGATCGTCGGTCATCAAGGCCGCTTCATTAGCCAAGGCCTCGGTCACAAACATCGTTTCACGCTGCACCGCCGTCAGCGGCATGAACTTGATCTTGAAAGTAAAGCGCCGCAGTGCTGCCTGGTCAATGCTGTCCAGCAGGTTGGTGGTGCAAATGAAGATGCCATTGTGGCGTTCCATGCCTTGCAGCATTTCATTGACTTCGGTCACCTCATACGTTCGCTGTGCGCCGCGACGGTCTTGCAGAAAGCTGTCGGCCTCGTCCAGCAGCAGTACGGCTTTTTCTTCTTCGGCTTCCCTGAACATGGCCGCCATGTTCTGCTCGGTCTCGCCGACGTATTTGCTCATCAGGTCGCTCGCCTGTTTGATGATGAGCGGCTTGTCGAGCGCCCTGGCAATGTGCTCGGCCAGTGCGGTTTTGCCGGTACCCGGCGCACCGTAAAAGCACAGCGCCCCGTGGCCCCGGGTTTTTAGTGCTTCAACGATGCGGGGAATTTCAAAACGCGATTCGACGTTCAGCATGGCCAGGTCGTAAGTTGTGACGCTTTTGCGGCCCGCGGCATCTAGCTTGTTACCCAGCGCGATATCGGCGTTTTTCAGTTGCCGCTCAATCAATGATTCCATCTGCACTGATTCAGGTGAAGCCGCCAGGCGAGCAAAGCGCACCGCTGTGCGTATCTGCGCCGGCGTCAAGCCTTTGCGTGCCGTGAGCCTGGCGACAAACGCATCGCTCACTGCCACGCCTTCCAGCGTTTTGCGCAACAAGCCTTCGCGCGCACCGGGCGGCGGCGACCGCAATTCAAGGTGGTAGGCAAAACGGCGTCTGAAGGCCGGGTCAATCTGCTCGATGCGGTTGGTGACCCAAAGCGTCGGCACGGTGTTGGACTCCAGAATCTGATTCACCCAGGCCTTGCCATTGACGGAACTGCTGCCCGGCGCGGGCAACTGGTCAGAGCGCGCCATCAGTTGCGCCGCCTCGCTGGTGATCGGCGGAAACACATCCTCCACCTCATCAAACAGCAGTGCTGACTGTTGGCTGCCTTTGAGGAACACCTGCGCAATTTGCAGCGACCGGTAGCGGTCGCGCCCGCTCAATGAATTACCGTCCCGGTCGGCATGTTCGACTTCAAACAGGTTCAGACCTGCGGCCTGCGCCACCACTTTGGCCAGCTCGGTTTTGCCCGTACCGGGCGGACCATACAGCAGCACGTTGACACCCTGCTCTTTGCTGGCCACTGCGTTTTTACTCATAAGTCAGTAATATAGGCGACAGATGGATGACGAAAGAAGGACTTTACCAGCGCACTGTCGTTCGCGATATTTTGCAGTTGCGCATCGACCCGGCATTGCAACTTCTCCCCGGCTTTCAAAGGAGAGCGTGC
>JANMIH010000344.1:0-1549 GCA_031375685.1 Polaromonas sp.
CAGCAAGACCACGCAGATGATTTGATGCAGCGAATGAATGCTATGTATTCAGGCGCTGCTTGCGCCCGTATTCATTGGTCTATAGCCCTAAAACATACCTGAAAACGGCCTGAAACTCCTCAAAACCGACTAAAAAGACAAAAACAGCCCATGCAAGCCGTCTGGATGGTTCTTTCCGCCTTTGTTTTCTCCACCATGGCGGTGTGCGTCAAATTTGCGTCTGCACACTTCAACAATGCCGAGCTGGTGTTTTACCGGGGCGTGATTGGTATCGTGTTCATGTGGTGGTTTGCCCGCATGCGCGGCACATCGCTTAAAACCCAGGTACTGCCAATGCATATCTGGCGCAGCGTGGTGGGCGTGGTGGCGCTGTCGGCCTGGTTTTATGCGATTGCACATTTACCTTTGGCTACCGCCATGACGCTGAACTACATGAGCAGCGTCTGGATCGCCGCGTTTTTGGTCGGCGGCACGCTGATGTTTGCCAAGGCTGATCAAAAAATCCAGTCGCAAGGGCCTTTGGTTGCGGCCATTCTTGCCAGCTTTGCAGGCGTGGTCATGCTCTTGCGGCCCACCATCGCACAAAACCAGGCCTTTGCCGGGCTGATTGGCTTGCTCTCAGGCCTGGGCGCTGCGTTTGCCTACATGCAGGTGATGGTGCTGGCGCGCATGGGCGAGCCCGAAGCGCGTACCGTGTTTTACTTTGCCGTCGGTACTGCGATTGCTGGCGCCCTCGGCATGATTTTTTTAGGCTTGTCGCCATGGAACTGGCAACAGGCGCTGTGGCTGCTACCCATCGGCCTCTTGGCCAGCTTTGGGCAGCTGTGCATGACCAAGGCGTACTCGATGTCGACCAACCATGGCGGCACACTGATGGTGGCCAATTTGCAATACTCGGGCATTATTTTTTCAGCCCTGTATGGTTTGGCGCTGTTTGGCGATTTGATTCCCCTGCTGGGCTGGGCCGGCATGGCGCTGATCATGGTGAGTGCAATTGCAGCCACCGTGCTGCGGGCTCGGGCTGCGCCGAACGCACCCGCTGAAGAACATTAACTTTTAAGGAGCTTTGATGAGCTACGACCTGCTGATATCTGCCGAAGAGCTGCAACAACTGCTGAAAAACAAAACCCCAGCGCGCATTTTTGACTGCACTTTTGACCTGGCAGACGCCTCTGTGGGGCACAAACAATACCTTGAGTCGCACATCCTAGGGGCTGTGTACGCCCACCTGGACAAGGCTTTGAGCGACAAGACAGGCGCTGGCGTATCGGGCGGGCGCCACCCGCTGCCATCGCGCGAGAAATTTGCCATCTGGTTGTCGAATGTCGGCTTGGCCAACGACATGCAAGCCGTGGTGTATGACCGCAACGGTGCCAACTACTGTGGCCGCCTGTGGTGGATGCTGAAGTGGGCTGGCCACGCCAATGTGGCGGTGCTGGATGGCGGTTTGCAAGCCTGGCAGGCGGCAGGTGGGCCCATTGCCAGCGGTGAAGAGCCCGCACACTTTCAAACGAGCTACACCCTTAAGCCTGAACTATCGACGCTGGTA
>JANMIH010000368.1:0-2224 GCA_031375685.1 Polaromonas sp.
TGCTGATAAAGCTCAGGCTCTTCACAGCCTAAGATTAGTGTGGGTCCTTCGTCGCCTGACTCAGCCAACTCCTGAAGAAGAGCCAATAGGAATGACCGCTGCAGGCCATGCCCGAAGCGAGACAACTGCCCTTCGAACATCCCTTCGCTGGCAAGAACAGCTGCTAGCGGCTCCTCAACCTGAACAGATTTTTTGGGGTCTTGGCGCCATTCCACTCGCAATGCAGCATCTGGGTGCGCCCATTGCGCAATACGTTTGGCTAGCGATACTGAAATTTCATCTAACGCCCCCTGATTTTCTTGCAATAGCTTCTTGTATTCCTCTTGCGCGTTGGTCGCAATCAGCTTGATTTTGTCGGAGAAGTTCACTTTGCTGCGAACCGCGCGGGCAAGCAAACGACCGAGCGCGCTGTTTTTAAGTTCGGCTTGTTCGTCTGCGGCATCTTTTACAGCTGGCACATAGACCCACTGCACATATTTCGCAAGTCGATTCGAACCTTTGCTAATCCCATAAAACTGGTCTTCACTCGGAATCAATATGCACTCCGCTGGCCTGGCAGCCTCGTATGCATGGAGGGCGGTTCCCATAGCATCCTTGGTCCCGGCCACCGGCAATTCCGGGCAGTTGGCGCGGAGTCCTGCATAGATTGCTTTGAGGTCGGTCGCGGCAGCTCCATCATTTGCTGCTTTGAAATACGGCGCTAATAGCGGCATCGCCAAACGTTGCCCGTACTGTTTTACGACGGCAGACCCAGATGTAGGGTCGAAGGCGGCGATGGCAGATACTACTAAAACATCTTGGCGAAAATACTCAGCGAAATCGGCTTGCGCTTCTGCACTTAAGTCAGCGAATTCAACCGTTATTTCGATTGGATCAACGGTATTTTTTACATGGAAATCTTCGGCATGCAGCGAGGTCAGATCGGTAGCGGCATTCTGAGTCTCGCGAAAGAAGATGTTCAACGCACAAAGGACTGTAGATTTTCCCGCCCCGTTTGCACCGACCAATCGGTTGTATCTATCGAATTCCACTTTCTGATCAACAAAGGAGCGAAGGTTTTTAATGTGTACCGATTTGATTCTCATAGTTTCCTTTAGTTTTTAGAACGACCAGCCGTTTAGTTAGTCAATCGCTTTCCAAATCTGCTATCCCCACCCACCCCAATCACCAACCTCTGCGTAGCTCGCGTCGCGGCCACATAAAACACCCTCGCTGCCTCGGCTTCATCCTCGCCTGCAGCAGGCATATGCCCCACACCCGGCAGCGCCACCACGGGGAACTCCAGGCCCTTGCTGACCTTCATGGTCATGATTTGTATGGCGTTTGCGCTGGGGTTGTAGTCGCCTGCGCGTTTACGCACATTGAAGGGCAGTTTGCGTTGGTGCAATGCGTCTGCGCAGGTGTCCATCGTTTGCCAGTCGGCGCACAAGATGGCCATGTCGCCCCACGCAAAACCTTCTTTGTGGGCGGTGCTTAGGTGGTCTGCAATGACATAGGCCTCTGCACGCAGGCTGGGCAGTTTGATGATGATGGGCGCTTGACCGTCGCGGCCGCAGCTGATGGGTTTTAGCAGCGGTATGCCGTCGTCGTCTTTGTCATCGGCCGTCAGCAAGTCAGCGGCAACCAGACTGGCAATTTGCAATATTTGTTTGGTGTTGCGGTAGTTGATTTTTAAGATGGTGGTGCGGCCTGCGGCTTGAATGCCGACGCTTTTGAAGCTGAAGTTCTTTTTGCGGCTGCGCTCGTAAATGCTTTGTGCGTCGTCGTACAGCACCAGCAGGCTGATGGTGGTGGGGTCCACTAGTTGTGTAACGAGTTTTAACCACTCGGGTTTGAAGTCGTGGCCTTCGTCTATCAGCACCGCTTGGTACTGGCCGCTGGGGATTTGCTTGCGGTCAACCGCGCGAATAACGTTGTTGACCATCTCGTCAAACATTTGTGGCCCTTGCGGTGGAATCGCTTGCCCAAAGGCCACCAACTGGTCGCGGCACCATTTGTGAAAGTGCCTGGCATGTACTTTGGCGCCCAGGCCTTTGCTGCGCATGGTTGAATCAAGTGTCACGCCCAGCGGTTCGTTGAAGCACAGAATCAAAATCGGTTTGCTGCTGGCGGTGCTGGCTTTGGCCAGGTATTCAGCGCGGTAGCCCAAAATCATGGTTTTGCCTGATCCTGCTTCGCCGTGAATCACGCGGTGGCCGTCGCCCAGTGACCTGGCCAGTTGCTC
>JANMIH010000388.1:0-5671 GCA_031375685.1 Polaromonas sp.
CAATGTCGGGTTCGCTGCCGGACTCAAGCCGCTTGATCACCCGATCAAAGTCACTCTCAAACAAGCGGTCTTGCACGATGCGGTATTTCTCGAACTCGCTCATCGCGTGTGCCTTGGCGATTTCTGCCGTCACCTTGCCCGCGTCCTGCAGCACTTCCCGGTCGGTTGCCTCAATGAAGCGGTTCAGGCGTGTTTCCCAGTCTTGCATGGTCATCGGGATTTTGCGCAGCGCCATGTCCTCGGCCACATCGAGGTAGGCCGACACCAGCCGCTGCAACTGGGCCATCTCGTGTTCGGTCAGGTAATTCTTGGCGACCACCACATCGAACTTCTGAATCTTTCCTTGCGGCCCATCCTTCCAAGAGGTTAGCCCCATATGGTCTTTGTCGGCGTCAGCGCGGTGGTAGATGACTTCTGCAGCCGTCTGTCCATGAATGGCCCAGTGCAGCTTGTTTTGGACTGTGGCATAAAAACGTTTGGTAGCCTGCGCGGTGACGTCGTAGTCCATCGAGGTGGCGTAGATGTCGGTGATCTTCTGGTAAAACTTGCGCTCGGATGCGCGGATTTCCCGGACTTTTTCGAGCTGGCGCTCAAAGAAATCATCCGTCAGGATGCTGCCGCCCCCTTTAAGGCGTTCGGCATCCATGACCCACCCCTGAATCGTGTAGTCCTTGACGATCTGGTTAGCCCATTTGCGGAACTGCACCGCGCGCTCGTTTTCGATCTTGAAACCAACGGCAATGATGGCCTGCAGGCTGTAGTGGTCAACCTTGCGCTGAACGTCGCGCTCGCCCTCGGTTTGAACCATTAAGTACTGCTTAACAGTTGCCTCGCGCTCCAGCTCGTTGTCGGCATAGATGCGCTTCAAATGTTGGCTGACGGCTGGCACCGACACATCGTAGAGCGTGGCCATCATTTTCTGCGTGAGCCACAGGTTTTCATCCTCGTAGCGCATTTCCACGCTGCTTTGCGCATTGCCGGTTGCGGCCACAAAGGTCAGATATTCAGCCGCCGAGGAACGAACGAGGGAGACTTCGCTTTTCTTGGGAATTTGCCGTTTGCTTTTGCTCACGACTTAAGCCCTCTGCGCTAGCCCGACCGCTACATCCCTAAACGACGCCAAGGCAGCTTCGAGATGCTCAATGATCTCCTGCTGCAATACATCGGGCGGCGGCAGGTCATCGAGGTTCTCCAGGCTGTCGTCCTTGAGCCAGAAGATATCCAAACTAGCTTTGTCTCGCGCCATCAACTCGTCATAACTGAAATGCCTAAAGCGTTCAGTCGCAACCCGCTCATGGCGATTGTCAGGGTTGTAGCTGGCAATGAATTCCTGCAAGTCATCCAGTTTCAGCGTCCGTGTCTTTAGCGTGAAATGCTTGTTGGTTCGCAGGTCGTAGAACCACACGCCCTTGGTGTGGTTCTGGCCATCTTTCGGTTTGGCGTCGAAAAACACCACGTTGGCCTTCACTCCCTGCGCGTAGAAAATACCCGTGGGCAAGCGCAGCACGGTATGCACGTCGCAGTTTTCCAGTAGCTTCTTACGGATTTTTTCGCCCGCACCACCCTCGAACAACACGTTGTCCGGCAACACCACGGCGGCTTTGCCGTCTGCCTTGAGCATGCTGACGATGTGCTGCAAGAAGTTGAGTTGTTTGTTGGACGTGGTTTCCCAGAAGTCCTGCCGCTCGTAGGTCAACGCCTCCTTGTCTTCCTCACCCTCTTCATTGGTAAAGGTCATGCTGCTTTTTTTGCCAAAGGGCGGGTTGGCCAGCACGTAATCCACCTTGGCGCGGGGCTCGGTGATCAGCGCATCCGAGCGCTCCACTAAGGGCTCGCCATCGAGTTCGCCAATGCTGTGCAAGAACAAATTCATTAAGCACATGCGGCGCGTGTTCGGTACGATCTCATTGCCGTGGAAGGTCTGGTCGCGCAAGAACTCTTTCTGCGCTTTGTTGAGCTTGGCTCCCGGTCTGGTTAGCCAGCTATAGGCGCCCAGAAAAAAGCCCCCGGTGCCACAAGCCGGATCGGCGATGGTCTTCATCGGTTCCGGCTGCACACAGGCCACCATCGCCTCGATCAGCGCGCGTGGTGTGAAGTACTGGCCAGCACCACTCTTGGTGTCTTCCGCGTTTTTTTGTAGCAAGCCTTCGTACAGGTCGCCCTTGGTATCGGCATCAAGGCTGATCCAGTTCTCAGCGTCGATCAATTGCACCAAGCGCGAGAGCTTGGCCGGGTCTTGAATCTTGTTTTGCGCCTTGAAAAAGATTGCGCCCAACATGCCCGGCTCTTGCCCCAGCTTGTGCAGAGTGGCTAGGTAATGCGCCTCCAACGGTTCGCCCACCTTGGGCGTCAGGCTCGCCCAGTCATAGCCCTTGGGGATATGGGTTTCGCGGTTATAAGGTTCTTGCGCATATTCGTGCGCCAGCTTCAGGAACAGCAGATAGGTTAGCTGCTCAAGGTAATCGCCATAGCCCACACCGTCATCGCGCAGGGTGTGGCAGAAGTTCCAGACTTTCTGGACAAGGGTGCTTGTGTTCATAATAGTGTCTCCACCCAAGCTTTGTCGCGATGCGTGCCAATGGCAGATCGGAAAAAACTTGCGTATTCGTGATCGTGGGAAAGGTATTTGTTCAGTTCTGCAATGACAGCAGGATTGGCTATGTTGCCTACGACCGAAAGCAACGTTGCCAGTGTTTGCCAACGTCCGCGTTTGTCCTCGGGCGTATTCCATTCGTTGAATCCAAGCCGATCAATCGTGTACCGCGCACGCTGGTATTCCCAAGTGCCCGTCGGAGCCGCCGGTTTGACCTCTCCATCAATACCGTGGGCCAACAATTCGCAATCAGCTTCCACGCAAGGGTCTAGGAACCTCGGCAGCTCAGTGGTAATTGAACCTGTAGGTAGCTGGCAACGGTGCGCCTCATCCTGAATCGGAAACTCATTCGCCTTGCCGTGCAAGGTGCCGCTATAGTCTTTTTCTGGACGATTGCACCGCTGACACGAGAGACGAAAGTTCCACCATTCATACGCTAACCAGTAGTAGCCGGTATGACCGACCAGCTTGACGCCACCCACCGTAATACCTAGCTTTGGCCGAAAGTGGTCAACGTCAAAGGGCGCGCGTGAGCTCTTCGCCTCGCAGTACCAGCATTTGTGCCCGCTGGCACTTGCGAGCCACTTTTTGAGCAAACTCCAGCTGCCGTTTTTCTTGATGTACGCAGATCGAAGGGTGTCAGTGCCCAACGCATTGACCATCGCAAGCCTGCCAGCGTAAACCTTAGGCCATCGGGCGGGCAAATGGGGCGGTAAGGGAATTAAGACGAATCTCAAGCCTGCCCCTCCTGCAAACTGCGAAGCAGGCTTTGCACCAAGGCATCTAGCGCCTTTTGCTTATTCTCAGGGGTGACGATGGCCCCATCGATTGATGCATCCGCAGCGAGATCGAATCTGGCACGCAAATACTCCTGCTCCAACCGATCTCGCGAGGCGAAATTGAAGTCCAGGCCTTCAAGGCGCTGACGGATTTCCACCAGCCTTGAGCGATCAGCATCGCTCAGTGCTGCCTGCTGTGTAGCAAGCTGATGCAGCGCCAGCAAATCGTCATTCGTGGCTTTGTCCAGGCTAGTGCCTAAGCCAAACATATCGCTGGTCACGATGCCAGCAAAGCCCATGCCTTTCGGGTCCACGGCCGGATTTTCGGCCCGCACAGTACGGTTGCCGGCTTGACGATACAGGATCTGAACTTGCTCCTTGACCAGCTCTGCAATGGCCAATGGGTTGTGGGTCGTCAGCACGATATGGCTGTTGTCCTGGCCGTCACTGTTTTGCCCGACAAAAGATTTCAGGTAGCTCAGGTAGTCCACACACCAACGCGGGTTCAAGTGTGTGTCAGGCTCATCTAACAGAAACAGGCTTTCGTTTTCGGCGGTAAAGCGCAGCAAACCCAACACGGTGAGCAACTGCTGTTCGCCCTCGCTCAGTTCGCGAAAGGTCACGCTGCCGTCGTTCTTTTTCAAACGCACGCGGATTCGCACTTCCTCAATCAATTCGGAGACATAGGTACTCTCCAAATCGCGAAAAAACTGCGCTGGTGCTTGGTTGCCCACGAGGCGTCGCAACGCGGTGATGTCCTTCACGTACAGGTATTTAAACTGAAGCGTTTCCTTGTTCCAAATTGACGTGGAAACACGGCGACTGATGTCCACCGGTGCCAGAGCAATGTCATAGAGGCGGGACAAGAAATCGCGGACCACACCACGCGCATTCCAGAAACGTGGGTCGCCATCGGCCGCTTTTGATTTCCACGGCGGTTGACGCAGCACGAACAGCACCGACTCAATGCCCTCATCCGGATCAAGGCCAAGATGGTCATCAAGGAATGCCCGCACCACGTCGGACTGCTGAATCAGGAGTGCCAACAACACGAACTGACTGTGTACCGGCATCGCGTAGAAGAGCCGCTTCATGCCCGGGTCTTCGCCATTACGCAGCTTGCTGTCGCAGCTTTCTAAGTAGGGGCGAAACACCTCATGCATACGCGGGCTCTCGCCCGAGTAATAGCTGAACACATAGCGTGGCAAGTACTCAGCATCTGCGTTCAAAAAGGCGGTGAGCTTGATTGGCTCACCCTGTGGGGTCGTGTCGGCATCGTCCCCGAAATCCAATACATTGTGGATCAGGTCGTTTTGCTTGATCTGCCGGGCATCGGCGACACGAATGAGAAAAGCATCTTTCTCACGATCTGGATCAGCGTCGATGTGAATGTGACGAAGGCTCTCGCCCGCGCCCATGCGGTAGTCCAGCTTAAAAGCAAACGCGGGTGTGCGCTTCTTGGCGATCAGATCGCGAAAGATAATGGCCAGCGCTTCCAGCACGTTGGATTTGCCGGTGCCATTCCAGCCGATGACAACCGTCACCCAGTGATCCTGATCGAAGTCGATGGTGACGTTCTTCAGGTTCTTGAACTGGTGGGTCGGGCTGTCATTAGCGCTGCCGATGGTGAGTTTATCTAGGCGCATGTCAGCCTGCCAAGAGCTTCAAGCGGTCGTGCAGTTTGCGGCCTTGGGCGTCGGTCACTGCCTCCACCGCCAAACGGCCAGCCTTATCCAACGCCCGCAACTCGGCATAGAGCGCTTCGAGCTGATCCGTCAGCGCGCCATCGGCCACTCCGCAGCGGCGAAAAGCCTCTTGCGCCGGAACCCAGTCGCCCGCCTCAGCGAGCACGTCAATCAGTTTGCTCACCATGGCTGCGATCTCCTTTTTTGGTTTGGTCTTGCGTATTTTTGGCTGTTTTTCACGTTCAGCCCGCTCGGCGCGGATACGTTCCAGCAGCACGCTGGCCGGTTCGTCGTTGGGGTCTTGCGGCACCAGTTGGCCGGAGAAGGCGGCTTTGAGGATATTTTTGCGCTGGGCGGTGGATTGTTTGAGGGAGAATTCGAGAGCTACTTGCTGCCTCACTTGTTCATCCAACGCAGCCAACAATATTTCAATCGCACGCTCCTGTTCGTCGAACGGTGGGACAGGTACTGGAATGCGCGAAATTTTTCCAACGCTGAGTGTGTATAGGCCGCTGGTGGTCGCCGCCAGCTTTGTCAACCTCTCAATGCCTCCCGACGAGTTGAGCCACGATTCAACGAACACGCTCTTCATGAAAATTGGACGCACGCGAATC